>NZ_WEKT01000067.1:0-23261 GCF_009874545.1 Vibrio eleionomae
GTTTGTTATTGTATTCATATTGGAATAAATATATGTCACAGGCATTCTCATCAGATCAATACTTTAGAATCCTTGATTCTTCACCTGATCACGTATTCATCTTCAATTCTGAAGGAAAATATGTCGATGTATTTGGTGGACATGAGAATGGGATAGGATTTGACTGCAAAGCATATGTTGGTCAATCATTGCACGATGTAATGCCAACAACACTCGCTGATTTGTTTCTTAAAACAATTCAAACAGCCCTCTCTAGCCAAAAAACGCAACGAATTTCCTATCAATTTAACCAACAACAATTGCAAGATTTACCCTATTTATCATCATCACCAGAACTATGAATAGAAAGCATATTAAAGCCATTTACATTGGATTCTGGTGAACAGGTTGTTATTTGGAACGCTCGTAATATCACTGAAAAACACCACTTGGAACAAAAACTTCGGCAATTATCAGAGATCGATACTTTAACAGGGATCCTAAACCGAAGAGCATTTATGAATTGCCTTTCTGATAAGGTGGAGAGTTTCCAAATATTCGGTATGAATACCAGTTTTCTTATGCTCGATATCGATCGTTTTAAATTGGTCAACGACAACTTTGGCCATGTCATCGGCGACCAAGTCATTACTCATGTCACCAAAACATGTCAGGAAGAGCTTAGAAAGCATGATATCTTCGGCCGTATTGGTGGTGAAGAATTTGCCATCATTCTCCATGATGCCGACCAAGATCAAGCATACGAAATAGCGGAAAGGTTACGAGAAGCGGTAGATAACAATGTCTGTATCCTTGATGAGAATACTCAAGTACATACCACCATTAGTGTTGGGATTACCCAATTTCAACCCACCGACACTGATAACAAATTCTTATTAACCCGTTCCGACAACGCAATGTACCAATCTAAAAAACAGGGACGAAATCAAGTCACTATTTATGACAATAGCATGCATGGTAATACAGATTAACTCATTGAATAAAAGGCGATATTAATATCGCCTTACTCATTTTTAACGATTAAAAAGTGTTTGGTAGACTTCATAAGCCGCTAATACAGTCGCCTGTTGCACCTTATGCCCTGCGATAAAATCGTCACCGTAAATGGTTTCATCCGGGTATTCAGTGATGAGTTGCAATGGATAATCAGCCTCTTCGACTGCTGAAATCAGACACGGATATCCGTTGATCATCCTAAATCCAGTTTCACCTGCATGAATTTGATACACATCGATCTGCGCCTGATTCATCGCCATGACTTCAGGATAGACATTAAGTTTTAAGGTCACTTGCTCGATAAATTGCTCAGCCAACCGCGCCCACTGAGGATCGTTGAGATGCCGTACCACCAAGAAAAAGCCTTTCGGGATTGTCCACATATCAAACCCAGTCGGCACGTAGCCAGATAATGGCCGCGTCCATTCATGACTTGGATAACCATGTAAGTTGATATGCAAATTCGCACCACTTAACTGTTTGGCTTGTTTACGCATCCCTTTTTCATAAAGCGGTTCAACAGTGCGATATTCAAGGTCATCCCCCAAGGCGGTATAACGGGCGGCGTGATGCATATGCAAAGGATTATCTTGAATGTATTGCTGATGAAGTGCGTATCCATCAGGGTTGCTCATTGGCACAACCACAAAGTGACTTTCCGCTTGCTGCTCAAGCACTTTCGCAGCCCGCAACGCTCCAACCACGCCAGTAGTTTCATTCGCATGTTGACCACCGCAAATCAGCACCGCTTGATCCTTGCCGCGTTTATACTTGGCTTCCACTTGGCGTCCGGTTGGGGTGTCGACTGCTAACGCCTCACCAGCAACGGTGGCTAAGTGCTGCTGCACCATGGTCATGCTCATCGGCTTAGCCGCGACATCCAACGCAGACTCTTCATCAGTAACATCAACATCCACCAGCGAGTAATCGGCTAACGTCATCTCAAGGTGATAATCACTGTCAGGGGAAGCGGTGATCAGCGGCACGATTTGCCCCGGTTGACTGTCTCTTGCTGTCAGTGCTTTGCCTTCTTTGAACTTAAACCACTCTTGGATAGAGAAGTAGAGATCTTCATGCAACGCCTCTTTAAGGCTAATCACTTCATGAGCATAACCAACCAACTCATCTTCTACTGGCACCTGCACTTTAAGTTGTAGCTGCTTAAAATAGGGTGACTGAGTTGGCCATTCATAGCTCGTCACAGCATCGATCATTTGGCTAAAGCAACGCTCAAAATCTGTCGCTAAGCGTTCATCACGCTCCAATTCATCGACATGGTTGTACGCTTTTACCCAACCCGTTGGCGTTAATACGCTATCTTGGGTGGCATTAACATAGGTATGATTGGGCACAAAGACACTGACATTCTCGCTAACCGTCGCCGGTTCAGCCCCATCCGCGGAGGTGCGATAAATCTCAAGCTCATAACAGTCGGCTTGCGTACCCGGAGTAAAGTCAAGTTTACTTGGGTCAATCAATCCCGCCAGTGGATAGGCTTCGAGTAAAAAGCGCTTATCTGATGCAGGCGCACAGATTGGATAACGAATCTCAACGCGCACCAGATCTTCTGATACTGCAAAGCGTTCATCCAAACAGAACTCTTCCCAAAAGTAATGCACCAGCGGTTTATACGCACTGCGTACTTTCGCTTCAATGCCAAATTCAGCCATAGCGCGCTCTGCTTCTTGGCGTGTAGCAAGGTCGGCAAACACCCACGCTTCCAGCTTTTTCGGGCGATGCGCTTGTGCGCTGTACTGTTCAATCAGTTCTGCCAAGGTACTGGCAATGGTTGCTTTTAAGATGGGTTTCATCGTGACGTTCTCCCTGTTGGATCTAACAGGTCGCGTAACCAGTCACCCAATAAATTTAAACCTAATACTGTTAATAAAATCGCCAAACCTGGGAACACGCTCACCCACCATGCAGTTTGGATATACGTTCTACCATCGGCTAACATGCCGCCCCAACTTGGAGTAAGAGGGTCAACACCTAACCCAAGGAACGTTAAGCTACTTTCTAACAAAATGTTGTTGGCAACATTGAGGGTCATGAGCACGATAACTGGGCCAATTAAGTTCGGCAGCAAATGTTGAAAGAGGATTTTAAAGTGACTCACCCCAATGGCTTGTGCCGCTTGAATGTATTCACGATCTCGTAGCGACAGCACGGAACCGCGTACTAAACGCGCGTATTGCACCCATTGTGAAATAATCAGCAGGATGATCATGTTGGTTAACCCACCGCCAACGATGGCGATAAAGGTGATCGCGAGAAGAATAAACGGCATCGCCAACTGAATATCGGCAAACCGCATCACAATCACATCCCAAAAGCCGCGAAAATAGCCTGAAATAAGCCCCATCACCACACCAAACACCACCGCGCCCAATACGGAAATAAAGCCCACTTCTAATGAGACGGCACCACCAGAAATAACGCGAGCAAACACGTCGCGCCCTAGAGGGTCTGTCCCTAACAGATGTTCAGGATGGGAGAAAGGCGCAAGCAATCTCGCCATTAAATTGATTTTGTCTGCTGCCCCTTGGAAAATCACATCGGACAACAATACCATCACAATCATCCCGACGGTTAATAGCATACCGAGGACAAACTCTAAGCAGAGATAACGAGATAATCGTGGTGAACGAAGAATATTGGTTGTCATCGTCATTACTCCGTTCTAATTCGTGGGTCGATGAGGCCGTAAGCGATATCGACCAATAAGTTGATGCCAACAATCAGCATAGAAAGCACCGTAATGACCGCTTGTAGCACCGGATAGTCGCGGCTACTCACCGCATCGAAAGCAAGAGTACCTAACCCTGGCCAGTTGAAGACTTTTTCAATGACTACAATACCGCCCAGCAAACCGCCAAATTGCAGACCGAAATAGGTAATCAGCGGAATCGCGCAGTTACGCAGGGCGTGTTTATACAGCACTTTGCTTTCACTAAGCCCTTTAGCACGCGCCACCATAATGTATTGCGATTGCAGCGTTTCTAGCATCGATGAGCGCACCAAGCGCACATTGGTTGCGGTAAGAATAATCGCCATGGTCACCGCTGGCATGATAAAGCTTGCCAAGCCATCCATCCCACTTGGCGGCAACCATTTGAGGGAGATAGAAAACACCAGCACCATCATCAGTGCTAACCAGAAATTGGGAAACGATAGACCAATCAGGGAAGTGATGCGGATCAGTTGGTCAGCCCATTTGCCTTTCGAGACCGCCGCCTTGATCCCTAGAGGAATTGAAATGGCGATCGAGACCAGCATAACCGCAAAAGCGAGCGACACCGTGGCAGGAAATGAGAGCCCAATCAATTGGCTCACTGGCGTTTGGCCCATAAAGCTGCGCCCTAAATCTCCCGAAAAAATTCCTAAAACGAAGTGGCCATATTGCACCCAAAACGGTTGATTAAGACCGAGAGATTCACGAATCAAAGCCAGATCGGCCTCTGTCACGCTACCCGCTCCTTGAGTGAGCATCAGCGCTGGGTCGCCAGTCAGACGAATGGCGTAGGAAACGATCAAGGTAATCGCAAACAAGACAAAGACCGCTTGAAGCAACCGCTTAAGCAAAAAATGAGTCATGACGTGTCCTTACGTACAATCTTTACCTAAAAAGTGCAGCTTTGCGCTGGCAAAGCTGCATGGAAGTTTACTCAACTGTCACGTCATTCAAGCGTAAACGGCTATCAGGAACAGGAGTAAAGTTTTTCACGCGCTTGGCCACACCAAAGATGGCGTTTTCACTGTACAAAGGCATCTCAAGTGCACGATCAGCAGTGTAGTGCGCAATCTCTTGCAGCATAGAGAGACGTTTGGCTTGGTCGGTCACTGAACGCTGCGCTTCCAACATCTGGTCTAACTTAGGATCGCTATCGTATGGGTTCCATTTTTCACCAGAGTGATACATAAAGTATGCAGTGTTGTCGTAATCCAGCGTCCACCCCCCCCACGACTGTTGGAACATCGCGCCCGTTTTACCAGCAGGTACAATGTCATTCAGCAGTACGTTGGTTTCGTAAGGCTTGATGATGGCTTTTAAGCCGATGATTTGTAGATAACTTGCCACCGCTTGAGCCACTTCATTGAAGGTCGCGTTGTTACCACGAATATCGATTTGCACTTGCGCGCCCGGTTTCACGCCTGCGGCTTTCAGTAGCTGCTGCGCTTTGGTTGGATCATACGGTAGCGACTTCATTTTCGGGTCGTTACCAAATGAAATGGCACTTTGGAAACTGGCAATGGCTTCGGCTTGACCACCTAAAATCGAATCGATGATCGCTTGGCGATCAACACCATAAATCAGCGCCTTACGTACACGCTCATCTTTGGTAATGCCATTTTTGGTGTTAAAACGTAAGGCATACACCGTTGGGCTGGTCGCCGACATAATCTTCAGCTTAGAATCGTTTTTAATGGTTGGGATCATCGCAATCGGAATGGTTGGCGGAATCACCATATCCACGCGACCCGATTGCAGCTCTGCTACCGCCGTCGATGGTTCAGAAATAAAGCGATATTTAAGCTCTGAGAGTTTCGCTTTATCACCCCAGAAGTTCGGATATGCTTTTAGCGTGATGCCGACTTTAGGCTGATACGACTCAAATTCAAATGGGCCAGTACCCACAGGGTGAGTATTAAAATACTCTTCCCCTTTCTCTTGGATATATTTTGGCGGCACGATCATCGCGCCATAACCTGCCAATTTAGTTAGCAGAACAGGATCAGCCGCTTTAAGGAAGAAATCCACCGTGTAGTCATCCACTACAGCAACATGGTCGATGGCTGAATAGTTAGAACGTTGTGGGCCCTTTTTGCCTTCATCACCTAGCAGACGATCAAAGGTAAATTTCACCGCGTTGGCGTTAAAAGGTTCGCCATCATGGAAAGTGACGCCTTTACGCAAAGCAAAGCGGATTTTCTTGCCGTCATCGGAGATTTTCCACGAGGTCGCCAGTGCTGGCTTTAACTTTAGGTCTGGGCCGCGATAGGTCAAACCATCGTACATATTGGTGGCAACCGATGCCCAGTTCACTAAAAACGTGTCTATCGGGTCCCAGCTGCCGGGATCTTGTGGTGAAGAAACGGTCAGTGTACCCGCCGCCATCGACATGGAGGAAAAGGTCACGCCCGCTGCCAGTGCAAAGCACTTAAGCCATTGTTTTTGCTTCATCATTGAAATACTCTCCATTTTGTAAATTGTAAAACGCCCCATCCTTTGGAACGCCAGCAACATAGTGCCCTTCACTCACCTGCGTATACTCTAGCTGGGGTGGTTGATAGCCCACTTCATGCACAGGACTTGGAATATCACCATTGATCAAAAGATGTTGTTTACGTTGAGTCGGGTCGGCAACCGGAACGGCGGATAGCAGCTTTTGCGTGTAAGGATGCGTGGGTGAATCAAACACTTGTGCACGTTTACCTAATTCAACGATTTGTCCTAAATAGAGCACAGCAACGCGGTGGCTCATCTTCTCTACGACCGCCATATCGTGGCTGATAAAGAGATAGGCAATACCAAATTCTTGCTGTAACTCCATAAATAGATTGATGATCTGCGCTTGAATCGACACATCCAGCGCAGAGAGCGCTTCATCTGCGATAATTAACTTCGGCTCAGAAGCCAATGCCCGTGCGATACAGATACGTTGCCTTTGCCCACCCGAAAACTCGTGGGGATAGCGTTTGGCATGTTCCGCTTGTAAGCCGACTCGTTCCAGTAGCTGCGCCACTCGTGCTTGAATCGCTTTCTCATCACGGATCAAGTGGTGCGTGCGAATCGGTTCGGCGATGGAAAAACCGACGGTTTTACGCGGATCCAGCGAAGCGAACGGGTCTTGAAAAATGTATTGCACATCGCGTTTTAAACGATGCTGCTCTTGCGGGGATAAGCGGTCGAGCTGTCGCCCTTCAAAGCAAATTGAACCGCTCGTTGCCTGTTGAAGCTGCTGAATCGTGCGGCCAATAGTGGATTTGCCAGAGCCCGATTCGCCCACCAGTGACAGCGTTTCTCCAGGATAAATATTGAAACTCACACTTTCAACTGCGTGCACTTTATGGGTTGCACGTCCCCAGAAGTTTTTCTTGGTAATAAACTGAGTGACCAAGTCATTGACTTGCAACAGCGGCTCTTGATCGTAGCGAGCCGTGTTTTGCTCCACTTCTGCACCGATACTCACCAGCTGGTTATCGCGCATCACTGTCACCGGAAATTGATAGGGATTTGCGCGTCCAACCATACTGCCTAATTTAGGCACAGCCGACAATAGCGCTTGGGTATAAGGGTGTTTTGGTGCGGCAAACAGTTGCTTCACTTCACCCTGCTCGACCTTATTCCCTTGCCACATCACCACCACATCATCAGCGATTTCAGCGACCACGCCCATGTCATGAGTAATGAAAATCACCGCCATATTCAGCGACTTTTGCAGGTCAGCAATAATAGACAGAATCTGGGCTTGAATGGTCACATCCAGTGCCGTGGTGGGTTCATCAGCAATCAGCACTTTAGGCTTACATGCTAGGGCCATAGCAATCATAACGCGCTGGCGCATACCACCCGACAGTTGATGCGGATAGCGCGCTAACATGTCATGAGCATCTGGCATGCGCACCAATTCCAATAAACGCTCACTTTCAGCCATGGCTTCGGCTTTAGTCAGTTTTTCATGTAGCAGGAGCGCTTCACTCAGCTGATCACCGATGGTAAACACTGGGTTTAGCGAGGTCATTGGCTCTTGAAAGATCATCGAAATCTCTTTGCCACGTACCCGGAGCATTTGCTCTTGAGACAACGCGAGCAAATCGAGCGTATTAGCCTGATTAGTATAAAGAATTTTTCCAGAGGTATAGCGAGCGCCACCGATATCAGCCAAACGCATGATCGATTGAGAAGTGACGGATTTTCCTGAACCCGATTCCCCCACAATTGCGAGAGTCCGCCCCGGCGTCACATCAAAGCTTAAATTGCTAATTACCTGTGATTCACCAAAAGAGACGGAGAGGTTCTTTACAGAAAGAATTGCGGATTGAGTTACGTCTGCCACCTGTTCATCCTTGATCAGTTCGGTAAACACTTTGTTGCAAACCAACGAAAATGACGTCCGTTCATTCTCTTTTGTGGTTTAACGTCTACCAAAGGTTATGTCTGACATCCATCATGAAAAGATTTGGCAATGTAATCAACTTATATTAATGCATAGTTGATAACTAAATGTTATGGTTAATCCATTAAATTCTTACCGTTAAAAAATGGTAGAGAGTTTTCAAGAACCGGCAAGGATTGCTATGAAGTTTCGCCAAATCGAAGCCTTTCGCTACATCATGTTACGAGGTACCACTGCTGCCGCAGCCAGTGAAATGCATGTTACTCAACCGGCAGTAAGTCGACTCATCAGTGATTTAGAAGACTCACTGGGTTTTATGCTTTTTGAAAGGCGTAAAGGGCGACTTTACCCCACCGATGATGCTGCTGAATTTTTCAGATCGGTTGAAGAGAGTTTTTTGGGGTTAGAAAAGCTCGAATCGGTTGCCAATAACATTCGTACTCGTACCCCAAGAGAACTGCGCATTGCGGTCACTTCCGCCATTGCCAGTTCTTTAGTGCCAATGGCTCTCAAAGAGCATAAGAAATTTTACCCTGATGAACGCGTCGTCATTTTGACCTACAGTCTGTCAGAAATGGTCACCAAGCTGCAGACTAATTCAGTCGATCTCGCCGTCGGCTTACAACTGCCACAATTAGTTGGGATTGAGCAAGAATTTATCGGTAACGCTCGCTATGTTTTTGCAGCGAAAGAAGGACATCCGTTATTAGATAAAGAGGTGATCACGGCAAGCGATTTGAAAGGGCAAGAAGTACTCACGGTATTAGACTCTTACCCTAAGTATTGGAACCATCTTGAACAAGCGACCGATTCTGTTCGCGCTGAATTGAGCAAAAATCTCTATATCGATACCTCGCACACCGGCTACGCCATGATAGCCTCGGGTCTTGCGGTCGGCGTATTAGAACCTTTCGCTGCGCGAGTGTGGGTCAAAAATGGCGTTGTCACTAGACCTTTTGAACCGCAAATTCGCTATCCCTACGGGTTTGCTTATCCAACCAACACGCGTCACCATACCTCGTTGCATCAATTTATCCAGTCAGTTAAAAATGTCGCGCAAACAATGCCTGAGTTTTTTGACAAATAATCACGATGATAGTGAAAAAGCGCTTACTAATACTGCGAGTGCTTTATCAACTATTTAAACGAGCCTTAGTCAAAAATAAGTCCCTGCTGAATAAGCAAGGACTGTTTATATGGGAAAAGGATTGGCGTTGTTCTTCAAAGCCATCCTTTACGTTTGAAATAGAAATAAGGAGCAAAGCCGGATGCTAACATCAGACCCAACGCAAACGGATAGCCACCAGCCCAGTGAAGCTCGGGCATGAAATTGAAGTTCATCCCATAAATACTGGCGATCACTGTCGGGGGTAGGAAAACCACAGACGCGATAGAGAATATTTTGATGATCTGATTCTGTTCAATATTGATAAAACCTTGCGTTGAATCCATCAAGAAGTTTATTTTATCAAACAGAAAAGTCGTATGAGACATCAATGCTTCAATATCGTGGCTCACCTCATTGAGCGTTTCTCGATGTTCATTACGTGATTTCAACTTACGTAATAAAAATGAGATAGTTCTCTGTGTATCCATCAAACACAAACGCACTTTTCCGTTACTATCTTCGAGCTTTGCAAGGCGACTAATACACTCTTCTAGATCCGACTCTTCACTTTCCAATACATCGTGACTGACTTTTTCTAATTGGCGATGAATGTCTTCGAGGATATCAGCGTGATTTTCCACTTTCTGCTCTAGCAAAGTGACCAATAAATTATCGATATTATTACAATGGACTTGGCCGCGACGGGCACGTAAGCGTAATAACCGGAAATCGGCAACATCACCATCACGCATAGTAATCAGACGTTGATTCTGCAAAATACATGCGACAGTCACTGTGTTATGTCGCCCTTCTGATGGCGACAAGAATAGCGAGTGAACATGAATACCAGACTGATCGATAAAACATCGCGCCGATGTTTCAATTTCTTCTACATCGTTCGATTCTGGTAGTGAAATTCTCAATAAAGAACTAATCAGAGCACGTTCATCTTCTGTAGGATCATGGGCATCGATCCATTGTGCTTGTTCTACAAAATCGCTGATATCGCTGCAGTCATCAGTCGGCATGGCAGTAATCATGCCATTTTGAATATTAAAAAATCGCAGCATTATTCACTCCTCTACATCATTACGAGTCGTCTCATAATGGTTACTCTTATTCGTTCTCTCATTGGCCGGAATCTTATTGATCATAAGACAGAGCGAGCCTGTAACAGCCGTAAACTGCATCCATGCGATTATAAAGCCGGGCATTATATACCCAAACGACCTCAAAATGCAGGATTCAAAGCTTCATTGAAGTGACTTAGGTGTACCTAAATACGGTTTAATAGCATGCGTTAGCGTTAATACGAACTCTTAGATAATTGGCTGCATCCTACACGGTTAACCCAGAAGGGTATATATATTTTTATCAATATCTTTTTTTGCTGAATAACACATGAATGTCATTGAAGGATAAAACGAAAATATGACGATTTGAGGACATGGAGCGGGTTGAGAGCGAGAGCGCTCCCTTACTTTCACACTCTCTAGCAAGGGAACACAATTTGGCGGGCACTTTCACAAGAATTAAGAACGTAATTGGTCAACGATGCTAACAAACCGAGCAACACCTTGGCTGACATCTTCTAAACCATGTTGAACAGTATGAATACTATCCTCTCCTTCTAGAGCAACATGATTGACTGAATCTAAATTGCTATGCATCTGGCTGATAAGACGCGTATTTTCCTCAACGACATTGGTAATTTCATCTGTTGCAGCAGAGGTACGAGACGCTAATGTTCGCACTTCATCAGCTACCACTGCAAATCCGCGCCCCGTTTCTCCAGCTCGAGCAGCTTCAATCGCGGCATTTAGTGCGAGTAAGTTGGTTTGTCCTGCAATACCATTGATTGTCGTAACAATTTCATTAATGCTTTTGGATTGTTCCATTAACTCATTGCCAAGGTGACTCGCGCCCTTAACCTGATCGGCAACTTTATGCGACGTCTTGACGGCATCATGAAGAACTTTAACCGCAGAAGCAGTAATAGCGGATGTTTCTTCAGAAATTGCCGCCGCCATTTCGACTGCTTGCATCGTGAGATTTTCTCGTTCGGTAATATCACTGGCGAACTTAATCACTTTATAGACTTCACCACGAGAATTTTTGATTGGATTATAAGTCGCTTCCAGCCAAATAACGGCACCATTGGCATTTTTACGTTTAAACCGCCCCGTCATAGGCTCACCATTTTGTAGCACATGCCAGAAGTCTGGATTCTCGACATAATACTCTGGAAAGCAAAACATCTTATGATGTTTACCTTTTATTGCTTCTAAGGTGTAGCCCACGGTATCAAGAAAGTTTTGGTTGGCATTCAAAATCGTACCATCAGGAAGAAACTCGATCACGGCTTGAGTACGGTCCAACGCTGTTAAAACAGCTCGCTCCGCATTAGCTTTTTCGGTCACTTGTGTAACATCAGAGCATATTTTGATTATTTTAACGACGCTCCCTCCAGCATCTTTTACAGGAAAGTAGTTTGCTTCAAGGTATATTGGTTGACCGTCTTTGCGAAACCGCTTGAAAGTCCCACTGTGAGCTTCTCCAGCGGCAAGGTGGCGCCAGAACTCACGATATTCATTGGTTGAACTATATTTCTCATCACAAAAAATGCGGTGATGTTTGCCAACAATTTCATCTAATCGATAACCAGACGCTTTGAGAAACAGATCATTTGCATGTTGAATCGTGCCATTCGGTTCAAATTCAATAAATGCAGTATGCGCAACAATGGCTTCGAGTTCATAAACAAGCATCTCTTGAGCTAAACGATTTGTTGCTTCTTCATCCGTTTCCTTTTTTTGACCAAACCACATAACCCTATCCCTTAGTAAACTGTTAAACCCTGTCCACTATTGACGTCTGCGAGTAATTACGCACATATGAACCAATACAAATATCGCTTTGTTTTATAACAATAGTTCATTATTAGTAAGCTGTCGTAAGGCAAAATTAAAAATAATTGCTTTGATTCAAAATGAGTAAATTAAGTAATAACACCGCAATTTGTCGCAGAAATACGATGTAAAAACCACCATGCTGTAGCTATCTCATTGAAAGGTAATGGCCATTCTTTCGGTGATTGAACGTGACTTGTGCTGATGGTGAATAAGCTCTAACTCTTACCACATAAACTCAATGGTTACATTGTTAATTAGTCAGTGCTTATTTTCATATTGATGTGTAGAATGCAACTTCCATTTTGGCTAACACTCGACTTTATGTTTGGACTTTTCACCTTACAAATTGCCCTTTTCTCGGTTTTTCCACTCTATTTCACCACATTAGATGGACCACTTAGGAAGGTTTCTTACTACCTGTATATCGCGCTTGTTTTATTGATTGGTGGATTTTTTGGCAATGTTTACTCATTACCGATTAATGATCATATCAATGTTTCAGGCGGAAACCTTTGCTATGGCGCCTTTATGATGTCGTCGGTGCTATTTGTCTGGGTAGAGCGCGATCTGTTTATATTAAGGCACCTTGTCCGACTGGTTATCTTTGTCGATTTGTTTAATGTCCTATTTTCAACACTTGTGACTTATTCACTGCGTCATCCAGGTATCATCAACCCGCATAACACCCCTGCGGCATTATTCGATATTTCCACTCCGTTTATTATACTGGGTGGTTTTCTGATTATTTTAGAACTACTTACGCTGCTGTTTTTTTTCGATAAAGTAAAACGCTGGCCGTTATCGCCTTCCCTGACAATGATTGTGTATGTCGCGTCATTTATTACTATCTTATGTATCGACGGCATTGTCTTTCCTTTGCTGGCCTTCGGGTTTTCTTCATCGATCATCGACATTGTGTTCGGAGGATTAGAAGGCAAGGTTTTAACCGCGAGTTGTTTTAGTATTCCTCTTCTCCTCTTTGCCGTGTTCAAACGTCAATCTTTCATTAGCTATCTGGAATCTAGCGATTTCAAATGGCCTGTGCTGCTTAAAACCAGTCAGCAATTGATGGCAGATATGCAAGAGAAAGAATACGGTTTAGAGAAAGCCGCCACGATTTATAACAATTCGAACCAAGGCCTCGCCTTCGTCGATAAAAATGGCAAATTGCTCCAAGCCAATCCCGCGTTTCATCACAAACTCAATTTGTTTTCTCCTAAGGCATTACATAATTTAAAAGTGAATACGCTGTTTCGATTTCAAGGCGAACCGCTAAGTAAATCAGAGCTACTGACCGACCGTTGGAAAAATGAAGTCTCTTACGGCAGACAATTCGCCCATCAGGGGATTATGTCGGTGAGTAAAGTCACCTCAGAGATCAGTAATGAAGAGACGTTCGTTATCTCTTTAGTCAATATCGATGCACAAAAGCAAGCGAGAGAGAAATTGAACCACCTCGCATTGCACGACCAATTAACGGGCTTACCGAATCGCAGAGTACTGGATGAACAGCTGGCACAAGTCCAGTATTCTGATGCAGGATTATTAGTTGTCGATCTAGACCATTTTAAAGATATTAATGATAGCTATGGCCATGGTGCGGGTGACACCATATTAACGGCCGTTTCTGAGCGTTTAAGTTCAATCCATAACCAGTTCCCCGATATCATTGCAACATTGTGCCGTACCGGTGGCGATGAATTTGCCATTTTAGTGAATACTAAAGACGAACAAATCATCACTAAGCTCATTCATCATATTCAAGATGTATTAAAAAAAGTGATCGTGTTTGGTGAACAAACTGAAGTCTTTATCTCAGCGACAATAGGCGCATCGACTCAAAGCTCTAATGAAGCGCGAGACCTTCTTCAAGAGGCTGATGCCGCTTTGTATGAAGCAAAAAGAACGTTGCGCGGATCATTTGGTTTATATGAAGAACGTCTCACCATCGAAACGATCCGCAAATTAACGTTAAGTGCTAAATTAAAAATCGCACTAAAACAAGGTGAGATTGAGGTCTACTACCAGCCGCAATATACACCTGATACCCATGACTTGCTTGGTGTAGAAGCGTTAGCTCGTTGGCATGATAATGAGTTAGGTTGGGTCTCCCCTGGAGAATTTATTCCTGTTGCTGAGGAAACGGGCTTAATTGAAGCTTTAGGCGATTATGTTTTGGAGCAAGCCTGTTTAGATGGTGCACAGTGGATAAAAGAAGGTTATCGACCAATTAAGCTATCCGTTAATGTCTCTGCATACCAGCTCAGATTTGGTCAGTTTATGAACGCACTGGGCAATGCTCTCAAAGTCAGTCAGTTCCCAAGTCGCCATTTACAATTAGAATTGACAGAATCTGCGTATATTGAGCGAGAAGAAGAAGTGTTACCTTTGCTTAATCACATCAAACAGCTAGGTGTTGGCTTAGCCATTGATGACTTTGGCACCGGCTATTCTTCACTATCGTACCTATCACGTATGCCGTGGGACACGCTAAAGATCGATCGCAGTTTCATCACGGATATTCCAAACGACATCGAACAATGCAAACTGACGTCAACGATTATCTCGATGGCCCAAGACCTAGGTTTATCGATTGTTGTTGAAGGTGTTGAAACCAAACAACAACTCGACTTTATGGCGAAACGTCAATGTCAGTTAATTCAAGGGTATTACTACTCACCACCGATTCCTGCCGCTCAATTGCGCACGCGGTTAACAAAAGAAAGCGGTCACCTTTAAGCGAAAATACTTGCTGCGCCTAGCTAGGTGCAGCATGTAACAGATTCAAAAAGAACGGTTAGTCTAACCTTCAAGGGATTTGCCCATATTTATGCTAAGCACGGCATAACCCATCTTTTTATACAGAGCTTGAGCCTTGCTGTTTTGCTGGAAAACATGCAGACCAATCTTTTTCGCACCGCAGGCCTTAGCCACATCGTCAATCTCACGCAACGCTTGTTGTGCTAGTCCCTGACGGCGAAACTCTGGGAGGATTTCTAGATTATAAATAAAGGCGGTGGCTATCTCAGGGTCAATGAACACCCAAATATTCCCTGCCGGTTTACCTGTTATTGAACAGGTAATGGTAAATAACTTATGGTTCTTAGTGTTCTCTCTCTGTGGCAATAGTTTATCGATTTCATTAAAGGCGCGCTCAAGCGATCCTTCTTCGAGCCATCGACCCGATTCTACGTTTTCTCGGGCGTATTCTTCGCTGGAAACTTGACGAAATGGCGCAAATTCCGCTGCTGTCATGGGTACTAATACTGTCATTTTATCATCCAACTCTCTCTAAAATCTTATTCATCCGTTATTGCCACATAACTAAGATGGCGGCCACAGCAATCAATACTAACGCTGTGACATCTCGTACTTTCACTTTCTCTTTAAGCCAAAAGACCGAAATCAACATGGTAAAAAAGACTTCGACTTGGCCTAATGTTTTCACATAAGGCACGGCCTCTAGTGACATTGCGCTAAACCAACCAAATGATCCAATAAAGCTTGCCAGACTTGTCATTACAACAAGCTTAGGGCGCGCAAACATGTCGCGCAGCGTTTGTTGATCTCTTAATGCCAAATATATTGTCAACATGATCGTTTGTAATGAAATTACCAAAAACAACACCCATGCGGCGCGATGAGGAAAAGGCAAATGTAAACTGAGGCTCGCTTGACGAATCCAAAGTGACGCTAAGGCAAACGAAGTGCTGCAAGCAAGACCCAGTAATGCGGTGGATAGCGATATACTGCGAATACCATTTCTGCAACTTAATAAAAATACCGCGATAGCCCCCACGAAAACACCGCCCCAACCGATAACGCTTAAAGATGTGCCAAAAAACAGGACGCCCAAAAACGCAGACACTGGCGCTTCACTTTTAGCTAGCCCAGCTCCAATCGCGTAGTTTTTCTGCTTAAACAGCACAACCATCAAAGCGGTTGCAACAATTTGGATGATCGCCGCGCCTAATACATAGAGTGTCGATTCAACAGTGACGACGGGGATTGGCGCAGGTTCAAAATGATACAAGGTGATTAAGTACAGCAGAGCCAGCGGCCACGCCCAAATAAATCGAGCCAGCGTCACCCCAACGACATTAATTCGTTGACTTAGACGGCTTTGAAATGCATTACGCCACGATTGGCTAAAGGCAGCAAGAAAGGTAAACAGAATCCAGCTCACAACGGTCTTCCATGTTGGTGCAAATATAAGAAGCCCTCACTTTACAATAAAGCACTCAGCGTGTGACGAGAAAATTGCACTATTTCCTCTCTTTTTTCATTGGATGAGTCGCTCTCTCCTTTTTCTAATCAGGTGAGAATGTCATTTCGCTTATTTTATAAACAATATTAACTGCTGCGAAAAAAGATAAAACAGCAAACATATGCGTCAGACAAAGCCATTTAAACGTTATCTTTTGTACAACTGTGATGTAATGAATTGGTAATGGAAATTCAATTACAGGTTTATTTGTTAGTTGATTTAAGGATGAATACGATGACAGTACCTACCCCGAAATTTATCACGTTTGATTGTTACGGCACGCTTATCAAAATGCAGTTTGGCATTATGGCCCGTGAAATGTTTAAAGACCGCGTCGCGCCAGAAAAAATGACCTCATTCCTCCACGACTTTTATAAATATCGTTTGGATGAAGTGATGAACAACTGGCAACCTTATGACGTGGTGTTAAAAAATGCTCTACAACGTACTTGTAATCGTTGGGGGCTAGAGTTTAAAGAAGAAGAAGGCCAAGCATATTACGACGCCGTACCAACCTGGGGCCCACACCCAGATGTACCCTCTGGCTTACAACGATTAGCAAAAGCTTTTCCATTGGTCATTTACTCCAACGCTGCCGATGATCAAATCATGAAAAATGTTGAGCAATTAGGCGCCCCGTTCCATCGCGTATTTACCGCTGAAGAAGCGAAAGTCTATAAACCTCGCTTAGGTGCATTTGAATACATGTTGGATAACTTGGGCTGTAAGCCAGAAGAGATCTTGCATGTTTCTTCCAGTTTCCGTTACGACTTATTTCCTGCTGATGATATGGGC
The DNA here is from genome assembly GCF_009874545.1 of Vibrio eleionomae. NCBI lineage: Bacteria > Pseudomonadati > Pseudomonadota > Gammaproteobacteria > Vibrionales > Vibrionaceae > Vibrio > Vibrio eleionomae. The sequence continues at coordinate 17,197 of NZ_WEKT01000067.1, forward strand.
ATCAAAAACAAAGCCTTTATTGCTCGTGGTCACGATCAACCCGCAAACGCTGCGTACTCATACAATCAATTTTCTGATATCAATGCCCTCGCTGATTGGCTTGGACTGGACTAAACGTGAGGTGTCATCATGAAAAATCTTTCTTATTGGATCGATACAAAGCCTGAGTTCACTCAAGGCTCTCAACAACTTGAAGATGGCCATTATGATGTGGCCATTATTGGCGGTGGGCTTACCGGCCTTTCTGCTGCGTATCATTTATCCAAACAGGGCGCTAAAGTCGCCCTATTTGAAGCCACCAATATTATGGAACACGCATCCGGCCAAAACGGCGGCCAATGCAGTAGCGGCGTGGTGCAAGATTTTGGCGGTCTGGCAAAAAAAATTGGCATGGATAGAGCCAAACGTTATTACCTTGCTTACTGTGATGCTGTCGACTCACTGCGTAAAGTGATTAAAGATGAAAATATCGAGTGTGAAGTCCGTGAAAGTGGCAAACTCAAACTGGCATCCAAACCGCACCACGCTGAAAAGATCTTCAATACCTGCGAGTTAGTTAAAAAGGAAGTCGATCCCAATGTTGAGTTCTTAGATAAAGCTGCAGTAAAAAAAGAGATCGCTTCTGATCGCTTTTATGGTGGCATGATCCAACGTAATGGTTTCCAACTTCATGTTGGCAAACTCGGCGTTGGACTCGCAAATGCCGCCACCAATAACGGCGCGCATATCTACGAGCAAAGCCCTGTGACCAAAATTCAAAATAATGGCAGCCAATTCACTTTAGAAACCCCCAAAGGAAAAGTGACAGCAAAAGACGTTGTCTGTGCTAGCGGCATCAGTCAGTACGGCCCATTAGGCTGGTTTAGACGTCGAATCGTTCCTGTGGGCAGTTTCCTTATTTTGACGGAGAAAATTGACGCTAAGTTGATGGATGAGCTGATGCCTAATAAGCGCTCTTATGTGACCAGTAAAAATATTGGTAACTACTTCCGCGTAATGGGTGAAGATCGTTTGCTCTTTGGCGGTCGCGTTCGCTTTGCGTCTTCTAACCCTGAATCCGACGCCATCAGTGGCAAAATGCTAGAGAAAACGATGGCCGACATGTTTCCAGAACTTGCTGGGGTTAAAGCCTCCCACTGCTGGGGCGGATTGATCGACATGACACCTAACCGCCTGCCTAAAGCGGGACAACGTAAAGGCATGTTCTACTCAATGGGCTTTAGCGGTCACGGCGTGCAAATGTCAACGTATATGGGCCAACAACTGGCGCAAATGGTGGGGGGAAATGCAGACGCTAACCCTTGGCGTGACGAAAAATGGCCAGCAATTCCTGCTTACAACGGAAAACCTTGGTTTTTACCTATGGTTGGCGCTTATTACAAACTGCAGGATTACCTCCACTAAGATAATTCCAATTATTACGTAAAGTCAGCCCTCATAATAGAGAAAGGATACTATATTATGACCGAGAAAAAAATCATCACGGGTCACCAGTGTATACAGGATTTTGAACGCTTGACCCAAGAAGGCCGCTCAAGACGTCGATTATTGAAATCTTTAGGGGCCGCTGGGGTTGTACTCGCCGCCACAGGTGGCTCTTTAACGCCTTTTAACGTGTTTGCTCAAGACACAACAGCCAAAGGAAAACCAGGCGGTTCAATCAAAGTCGCCAGCTTATCAATGTCAACCGCAGACACCTTAGACCCAGCCCGAGGTTCGTTCTCAACCGACTATACTCGTTTATACATGGCTTATAACGGGTTAACTAAATTTGATGATAAGCTCGTTCCCCAGTTGGAACTGGCAGAGAGTATCGATAACGATCAAGCCACCATCTGGCACATCAAGTTGCGTAAAGGCGTGCAATTCCATGATGGAAAAGAGCTCACCGCTGACGACGTTGTTTTTTCACTGCAACGCCATCTAGACCCCAACACGCAGTCTAAAGTCATGGGGCTTGCCAAGCAGATGACAAGTATCAGCAAAGCAGGAAAATATGAGGTGCGAGTTGAATTAGAAGGCCCCAACGCGGATTTTCCGGCTATCTTAGCAGTACCCAATATGCAGGTCGTGCCCGCCAATACGACCGATTTCAGCAAAGGCATTGGTACAGGTCCATTTAAAGTGAAGGAATTTCAGCCAGGCGTTCGCACCGTGGTGACCAAAAATGAAAACTACTGGAAACCCGGTTTACCCTACCTCGATGAAGTCGTGTTGTTTGCTATTGCTGATGAACCCTCACGCGTGAACGCGCTGCTTTCTGGTGAAGTGCATGTGATTAGTGAAGTCAATCCACGCTCCACCAACCGAATTAAACAGAGTACGGGCCATGAGTTTATTCCCGTGCCTTCGGGTAGCTATACCGATTTGATCATGCGCCAAGATTTAATGCCGGGTAAAAGCCCTGAATTTACGCAAGCGATGAAACTCTTGATGGATAGAGATCAGATGAAGTCGGCCATATTCCAGGGGTTTGCCACGGTAGGTAACGATACCCCTATTGCCCCAGGAGCGCGTTATTTCAATCCTGATATTCCGCAAACAGAATTTGACCCAGAAAAAGCGAAATTTCTCATCAAAAAAGCGGGCTTTGCCAATGCCACTATTCCATTGGTGACATCAGAAGCAGCGACTGGAGCAGTCGATATCGCGGTATTAATGCAGCAATCAGCCGCAAAAGTCGGTATCAAAATGCAAGTCCAAACCAAATCGGTGGATGGTTACTGGGCTAATCATTGGGCGAAACATCCGGTCAGCTTTGGGGCAGTCAATGCGCGACCAAGCGCCGACATTATATTTTCACAATTCTTCCTATCGAGTGCCGCTTGGAACGAATCACATTGGAAAAACACTCATTTTGATAAACTTCTGGTGGATGCTCGCAAAGAAACAGACGATGCGAAACGCGCGCAAATGTATGGTGAAATGCAAGCGATCGTGCACGACAAAGGCGGAATTGGTATCCCGATATTTATTAGTAAAATTGATGGTATTGATTCTCGCCTTAAAGGCTACGGAACCAATCCACTTGGAAGCTTTATGGGCTATATGTTCGCTGAGAAAGTCTGGTTGGATGCCTGATAGGAGCTTTGCAATACAAACAAGGGCAGGAATCACCTGCCCTTGTGTTTATTTTGAAGCCATAACTCAAGATTAAAGAGCTAAGCGATTACCCAAGAAAGTGGTCCATAAAAGATTCGTTCCACTCATGAAACTCAATAAAACGCGCACTTGCACACTCTTCCGATTGGCATGTACCAGTATAGGTTGAAAAATCAAAGTATGCTTTAGCCATGCCGTTATACAGTAATGCCACTTTGCTTGCATCTGCCGCCCATAAAATAGAGAGTTCACCTTCGCCTTGAGGAGCGGTATCTTGACGATAAATAACGAATGCAGTGGCGATAGGATTACCGTCTTTTTTCTCATCCATTAGATAGAATGTTCCATTCACACCATTATCTTCAAACACGGCTTGATATCGCTCTAATGGACTGACACTTTCTACTTCAAATTCTTTTCCTGGAGTCACCGTTTCACTATGGTGAGCACTTACTACCAATTGACGCATTGAATATCCTTTTTGTATTGAGCCTGCTCATACCCATTCGATTTAAAGCATTCGAATATCACAGGCTTTAGCCTTTTATTAGGAGAGATATGGTAACGGATATTGGTAGGCGCACAGGGAAACGACAGCTCAAAGTTTGGAGCCAGATCTACTAAAAACTGCCATTTCCTCGTGAATAATCAAACATTAGGCTCATCATCAAGTAACCAATCTACAGCCTGTTCATAAGTTTCAAATGATTGGGCCTCGCCATTAGTTAAAAACCAGCTACCAATCTTTAATGCCCAGCCTTGCCAGTCATGATTCGCATAGACAGCGACCTTATCAAAAGCGCCACCACCTTCTAAGCCCAATTTAAGTTCATCCCATGCAGCGCGAAGCTCCCACCCAGCAAATTCACTGGCATCAAACAACACCTTTACTTTGGGTTGGTTAATTTTAATGGTCGCAGCTTCAAGCATTGGTGCTGCGCGTTGGTAATCATCGTGGGTTAATGTCCCTACCGCCTTTATTGACAACAAAAACTCACTTCTAACGCGAATCAAGCCAATTGATATGCCATGCTTGTAATAGCTCATCGTTACCTCCGTACCATATTGGCATTTGATAACTCACTCATTAGGAAGTATAGACATGCTCTAAACCAGAGCATGTGAAGCAAAGCGTATTGCACGACATTAATTGATTAAGTCACTCTAAACACCAATTATAGTGACAACGTCACACAAATTAAAGGGGATCAACTTGCTATTTCTGTCCCATGATTAATAACAAGCATGAAGATAATTCATTAGATTAAACATTTGGTCGGGTCTTATAAACTCATACGTGGCGGACGTTTACAGTAAGTTTCGGCCACAGTACCGTTAGCAAAATTTTTAATCTGTATACTCATATCAAAAAACTTTTGCTCATCTAATTTCTGCCAAAACTGACGTCCCTCAGGAGTTGTTGCGTCGGGGCACAAAGCTCGCAGCCGTTGTAAATACATCGACGAAGCACTTTGTGAAAGCCTATCACTCCCGTGCTCAGAGCGTGTTGTGTTATAAAGCATTTTATAACTATTCTCATCATTGTGCCCCATTGAAATCACGACATGATAGCCATTCGATTGATGGCTTAAGTCTGCTATCTTCCAACCATTTAACGTAAATTCACTATGATGTTGCAGCTCGGAGCGAATTTGGTCTGCCACTGAATCGCCAAAGCACCCTGTCAAAATGAAGGATATTCCTGTAATTGTCATCGCGCGGTATAAGCAAGAAGCAGCGCGAACCCTGTTAACCGATAGCATTCGGTATGACTCCGTATAAATATTTTTTCTATTAGATTGATGGCAATGACTACTCACGAAAATAACACGTGATATTCGAACATAGTGAAAGGATTGAAGGACCGGATGACATAACAACTAGGCGATATTACATCATCCAATCCATCAATTTATATTGTTAAGCTCAAATCACTTCAAGATGCTGGTTCAGCGCGAATGCCGTCGCTGCTAGGAAAAGCACTGAGTTAGTCATTCTGCGTTAAAAATCCGTCTCACAACATAGGAGAACATGAACGTTAGCCATTCGAAAAATCATTAGTGGTAAATTATAAAGGTGAACCACTGCAGGTAAAAACTTGCCTAGTGAGCAAGATGTTGCACAGTTTATAAAATAAATTATATTTTTCAATTCCTTATTAATTTAATTATTTAAACTATCAGTTGTAATATTAACTAAATTTATTGTGATTTATTGCACAATAATGACAGAGATCTAGCAAACCTGACGAAAACCCGCAAATTCTATATATTAAAAATAAAAGGCGAAGTAACATCATTACTTCGCCTTTTATTGTTATGTGTATACCCAAATGACCTCAANATGCAGGATTCAGAGCTTCATCAACGAGCCTAGGTCAAGCTCAATCACGGCAGGAATGGTCATTCCCTTTTAACGTGATTGGGCGTAGAAATAGGTTTGTTGATGAGCTCCCAAAGGGCGAGTTTTATTCGCTCCTAGGCTGTGTTACTNGATTCAGAGCTTCATCAACGAGCCTAGGTCAAGCTCAATCACGGCAGGAATGGTCATTCCCTTTTAACGTGATTGGGCGTAGAAATAGGTTTGTTGATGAGCTCCCAAAGGGCGAGTTTTATTCGCTCCTAGGCTGTGTTACTNATTTTCNACGTAGAATGACTATGTCTTCAAATCAGTGCCTTGCCTAAGAGCGAATACATTCTCGCTGAAACAGCATCTTGAGGTTACTTGGGTATAGTTACTTCAGTGTTGCCAGCATCTTTGCATTGACATCTTTTAAGACTTTTACGGATTGTTTGAACGCTTTAACTTCCGATGCTTCAAGATGATATGTCACAAGTTCTTTAATCCCATTACGAGTAATGACAGCAGGAATCCCCGCGTAGACATCCGACTCATCATATTCGCCATTCAGCATAACAGAAGCCGGCATCACGATATTACCATCGCGCACAATGGCATTAATC
>NZ_WEKT01000068.1:0-23036 GCF_009874545.1 Vibrio eleionomae
CTTATTAATGGGTATATTTAATTTTTTGTTTTTACACATGATTTTATTATTTTAGTGATATGCGCTTACTAATAAAATTGTCATATTGATACTATATTTATTTGTGTGAATATTATCTCGTTTATGATTCGTTATTTGGTAGGTAGTAAATGAAATTTCACATCAATAAAAGAAAGTTATTAACGCTTTTTACCACGATGAACTGTTTCATCATGGCATCCTTTTCTGCGTCTGCATCACTAGAGATTGCGTCTGCTAACTTGTCTCCAGCAATTCTTAATGGTGTGGATACTTCTTTATCTCTTGTGCCTTATCAAGTTCGGTTAACAATCACAAAAAACAACGGTTCACAGTCTAAATATTATCTTTGTGGTGGCTCGATTATTGACAATACCGTGGTACTAACAGCCGCGCACTGTTTGGAAGACGAAGGAACTTATAGCACAACCTCAGTCACGGTTTATTATTTAGACTATTCAGATTCGTCTAATCCGACCTTGCAAACGGCAACGGCTTCATCTTCACAGTTTTCAGTTAACTCGAATTGGACAGGGTCACTTGATGATTCCCATGATACCGCAGTCATTTATTTGAGCACCGCTGATTTTGCCAACGCGAAAAAAATCAAGGTAGCGGATAGCAGCAATATGACCAGTATGTATCAAGAATTTTCTAATACGTATGTTGCTAACCAAGACAATGAAACCAATGTGATGGCAAGTGGTTATGGTAAAGATGAGGACGGAGTGTCAGGCACGTTACAACGCGTGTTGCTGACGGGAATACCAACCAGTACGTGTTCATCACTGGCGTCTAACAATGTTTCTGGTAACGATATTGTCTGTGTGCAGAGTCCTACTACGAGCACTAACTACGGTATTTGTAGCGGTGATAGTGGTGGCCCACTGGTATGGCAAGACCCAGATCACGCTTCGGATGCCGATTATGGTATCCGTTTAGTGGGCATCGCTTCTTATGTCACAACAGATAGTGGTTCTTGTCGTCTTAATGGGCAGTATTATTATGGCGGTTATAGCAGTATCTATTACTTTGCCTCTGAGATAAATAGCGCTATCGATACGCTTATGGGTGGTTCTGGCGGCTACGATATTACCTCTACCGGTTTAACTTACTCATTTACTTCTAACCCAATGGATTTTACTAACACATCCAGTGATGCTGATGACGATTCTGATACAGAAGAAGAGTCAAGTTCGGGCGGTGGTGGTGGCGGTAGCACCAACACGATCCTCCTATTTGTGATGGGGTTAGTTTGGGCTTTACGTCGTCGGTGCCTTTTCCCAAATAGACTTTAAAGGTTGCATTAGATCGAGAAGGTATTCCATTTTAGGCTAACGTTAACGCCATCCTAAGTTGCAATCAGTGAGTTCAGTTCCAATCAAAAAGAAAGCCCGAGCGGGCTTTCTTTTTACTCGCGGTTTAATATACCGTTACTTCAATCGATGCACAGGTATCATGACAAGCAGATATCTTATGTGTACCTTTCGTTATGGCATCCAATGAAAGCTGGTTTGATGTGATAGCTTGATCATCAATATACCAACTTACCGCATCTTCACTAGCGGTTAGGGGCAGTTGCTGTCCGGGATAAGAGAATATTTGGCTATGATTTGTCGGCGATAAAATTGCAATGTGGCGAGTTTTGGCAGGTTGTGACCTGTCTATAATGTCGCGTCCTGTCTTTTTAGACCAATTGACAAGAGATTGCGGCCATTGATGTAAGTGATCCCAGCCTGAATCCTGACGAAGAGTGGGAGGAGTGCGGTGATCGATTGTCCATACGTGCTGTTTCTGTTTACAGTCATTATCCTTAACCAAAGTACTATCGAGTCCACTTGGCCAACAAATGGTCTCTTGAGTGATGTGCTCTGGCTGTGGTAAAGCTTTATCTTCAGCAGGGAGCATATCAAAGATGTCGAACAGGAGAGGGCCGGCCTGATTTGCGCCTGTTTGCCCGACATAAGGCGCACCATCGGGGCGGCCAACCCAAACGCCTACGGTATACTGATAGCTAGTTCCAATTGCCCAAGCATCACGATAGCCATAACTTGTGCCTGTTTTCCATGCAATATGCCTTGAGTACGCTGCTTTGACACGATCAGGCGGTGCAATTTTTTCCAATATTGAGTGAATAATCCAACTGCTTTGTGGAGACAATAAGGGGGCGCTGTGTTGAACATCATTTGCGGTAAAACGCGGTGATACCACCTTGCCTCCATTGGCAAGTGCGCTGTATAAACTGACCAGATCGATAAGTCGCGCGCCTTCGCCACCAAGAGCCATGGCAAGATTGGGTTTATCAACCAACAGTTTGATGTTTGCTTGTTTGAGGGCCTGCATAAAAGTGTCTGGCCCCAAGGCATTAAAGGTTTGCACTGCAGGGATATTTTGTGATTTTTGCAGTGCAGTATCAAGGCGCATTGCACCATTAAAGCGGCGATCAAAGTTTTGAGGGCGGTAACCATCAAAAGATCTTGGTACATCGGACATTAAACTGCCGGAAGTGACCAGACCCTTATCAATCGCCAGACCATAAATAAATGGTTTCAGTGTTGAACCGGGGGAGCGCCATGCTTTAGTCATATCAACATACCCAAAGCGTTCTGCGTCATTAAGGTCTGCAGATCCTTTGTAGGCTAGAACATGGCCAGTATGGCTATCCATGATGATGACTGAGGCGGAAAGTGGCGCAGACCAACGTCTGGTGTATTGGGAGAGTATGTTTTCAACATCATTTTGTAGAGTAAAGCGAATAAATGTATGAATATCGTGTTCGAGTGGCCAGTGTTGTTTGAGCTCGCGTGCCAGTAATGGCGCATGCAGTGGAACCGGGCGACGATAGGCAGTCATCGGTGTTTGCATGAGCAGAACGAGCATCTTAGGCGAAATACTGAGGCTTGGAGCAACACGTTCAAGCACTTTATTTCTGGCGCTAATCGCACGTTGTGGATAGCGATCGGGGCGATACACGGACGGTTTTTGCGGCAATGCGACCAGGGTGGCGGCTTCAGTGGGTGATAGTTCACTGGCGTGTTTGGCAAAATAACGTTGGCTGGCCGCTTCTACACCTTCAATATTTCCTCCCATCGGTGCGTAGGTAAGATAGAAATTAAGGATCTGTTCCTTACTGTAATGAGCTTCTAACTGTAAGGCTCTGAACATCTGTTCGATTTTGCCAAAATAAGTCCGCGGATGAGGATAAAACAGTCGCGCTACTTGCATCGTCAGCGTAGAACCGCCAGATATAATATGGCCGTAATAGAGTCGTTGAGCTGCGGCACGCACGAGGGCAAATGGGTTCACCCCAATATGATGGAAAAAGTACTTATCTTCATATTCTAATAAGCTATCAATATACCAATGAGAGACGTGCTCGTGGGTAATTGGAATACGATAAATTCCTTTTGAACTGGCAAACTGACGCAGCACATTGCCATCAGACGCATAGACAGTGACGGAATGGTCAGTGTGCTGAGTGAGATTGAGTGGAAAGAATACGTTGAGGACGCCCCATAGCATAGCGGCAGAGAGTATGCTCCCTACCGCTATTTGAGTAACGCGTTTAAACCACGTTGGGATCACGCGAGATGCCCTCGAGAAATATAACTGTCCCTAATCATTGGAGGTTTACAGTGATGAACATGATGCTTATTTTTTTCATCGGTAGTCCTCATGGCTTTTGGATCACTAAACTACTGTGGGTTTGTAGTGGCTGATACAAATAGGTTTCAGGTTGATACATATTTTCAGCATACATAGCAGGAACATGAGAAACCCCAGGAGTTTCTGCTCTCATCACATAGTAAAAGCGGTACGTATTGCGTTCTTCACTCCAGTCATTCCAATCTAACGTCGTGGCTAGCACGAAACGGTCATTACGGTATTCCACCATATCAGGTTTGGTTGGATTCTGTTTTACAACGCTTTTTAGCAGATCGTTAGCGTTAGTAAACGCAGGATTGTCCAATACAAAACCAGTCGGAAGATAATCGACAATCATGGCTTGGTGAACAGGCTCTTTCATGACCAGTTTCAGCTCAACGATTAATTGGTCACCAATTTTTAGTGGTGTTCCATCATAAGGTTGGCCGTCTTTGGTTAGAAATTGTCGCGTTGCTATGACTTCCATCGTTGAGTGAAGACTCTGTTTGTTAGCCCTACCTGACGTATTGATTTGTAGATAAATGGGTTTGTTATCTTGATTGGTAATGGTTGTGAACGGTTTTACCTGTATGGCTCCGGTTCCTTTTGCTGAGTGCTCTGTTGTCGTACCAGCATGACTGGTTGAAATAGTGACAGGGGCTTGTGCTTCCTGTTTTAGGTTCAACCCGGCTTTCACTAAACTGGACTGTTCCTGAGTACTTAAGTAAGAGCGCTTTTCAGCTTGGTGAATAACACTTTCAATAAGACGGTTCTTTAATGCGAGTAGCTCATTGCTGAGCTTCAATTCTTTGTTGAGTTCCAGTAATACATTAAGTGCATCCGCATCATCGCGCAGCTGAGAACCAAAGTCGTAATCATCCCAGAAGTAGCGGCGAGATGTGTTAGGTATTTGGGCGAACAGCTCATCAGCTTTTTGTCTATCGCCAGCCAGCAAGAAAGCCCCGCCCAAGTAGGCTGCTGATGCCGAGGTAGGCAAGCTTTCTTTATCCAACCGGCGGTACAAGCTGTAGAGATTCGAAATATCAGAACGTTTAGCACGCGCTAATACCCATGCTGCATAGTAGCTGGTGGTGGTGAGGTCTTTATTAGTTGGATAACTTTGAATGCGTTGGAGAGCTGGAGTCAACATATCATCCGAGACCAAACCAGGGAAACGCTGGTTAACATTCAACATAAATTCGGTGACATATACCGTTACCCAAGGCCATTCTTCTCCGTATTTATCCCAGAGTGAAAACCCACCATTGCCTTTTTGCATGGTGTTAAGGCGCAGTAGTGCCTTTTCAATCATGGCACGATCTCTGATGCCATTTTCGACCTGTTGCTTTAGCGAGTTCAAACTTGTGTCTTTTAATAGCCAAGGAACGGCTTTGCTGGTGGTTTGTTCCGCACATCCATATGGGTAACGGAACAGACCATCGACATAGTTAAGGTAGCTAATTTGAGGTGAAGATGAAAAATACACCTGAGTTTGTGTGATATCTGATGTGTCGATATTACGCCATAAACTGTCATTAATGGTGACGGAGTGGTTATTTAACTCAGTGCCAATGGTCAGTGACGTGCTATTAGTCAAGATTGGTCTTGCTTCGCGAACGGGAATCGACCAACTTCGATTCTGAGTAACGGTTTTGCCAGATTTAGAAGAGGCGTTGACCGCGAGGTTGAGTTTTGCTGTACCTGTTGCGCCATGAATTTCGCCTATAGAAAATGGCACGGCTAAGGAACGTCGTTCTCCCGGTTTCAATGTCACGTTGAGTTGGTGAGCGCTAACTAAGTTAAGGTTCTCTGAAGCTGAAACTGTTGCGGTGACTGTTTGAGTGTCATCTGATGTGTTGAACACTTCCAACAGAGTTTGTGAGTTATCCCCCGGTGCTAAAAATCGTGGCACAGCCAATTCTGCAACGACAGGCGAAGCAATGATGACATCAGATTGAGCTTGTCCATATTGATTATGGTTAAACGCCATTGCCACAATTTGAGCTTGGCCGTTGTAATCAGGAACCTCAACATGGATGGTTGCTTGTCCTTGCGAATCAAACTGAACCAATTGCGACATAAAGGTGATGGTTTTACTTTCGACGCTTTGATCTGGGTTGCGGTTTGCGGCCAAAGCGGTATCACCACCGTAGCGGTGCGTTAAAAACGAATCTGGTCGCTGCTGGTAAATACGTGAATAGAGGTCGAGTATATCCGCAGAGTAGCGACGTTGACCAAAGAACCAGCGATGGATATTGGGGACTTTATATCGAGCGAGGTTTATGATCCCTCGATCAACCATAGATACAGTGACCCAAGTGGGTTCTTGGGTTGGCTTATCTAGCTGAACGACAATATCTGCCCCTGTCAGAGGAAGCAATTTCTCAGGGTGATTGATAGTGACGTGTAGACGCCGATCTTCTCGATCAAGCTGCAGTGGTTTGATAGCAAACAAACGGCGTGGCATCCCATTTTCATTGCCGACTAATGTTGCAGTGAGGTATAAGTCATGACGCTGCAAGCCAGTTAACGGCACGTGATATTGGTGTGAACCTTTCTGAATGGTAGCTTGATGGGTCCAAATCGTATTGTCTGCTTCTAATGCAAGGCTAAGCTGCCCAGCAACGTCAGAGTTGATAGTGACGGTAGCTTGTTCGTCATTTTTATACGCTTTTTTGTCTAGAGATACGGTCAATTGATCCGGTTTTACCGGACGCTGCCCCTGCTTTTCTTCGCTCCACCCAGCCCAAAAACGGTATTGTGTTGTGACGCCACTCGGTGCGGTTAACGTTAGGCGGTAATCTCCCCAATCAACATTAAAATCAATGCCTTGATATTTTCCATTCGTGATATTGAGTATATCTGAAGACACGGGTTGCCAATGGGAATCATGTCGTAGATCCCACCCAGAAGATTGATTGTAGATCCAATAATAACCGCCATGGTTACGTTCGAGCAGATACTGTACTTTACCTGCGATCATGCTTTGACCTTGACCATCGAGCAAGCCAATATCGAAATGGGCTTTTTCGTAGGAATCAAACTCCTTTTTGGCTGGACGTAATGCTGCGATCGATTTTCCATTCCACAACGTAAAGTGTTGATTGCGAATGACGCTGGCACCACCTGTCTCTTGCAAAGCAAAACTATAAGACGCAAGGACAGGAGATTTAAGCAACGATTGTTTAATGAGTGGCAAGTCAAAAGTTGAATGGCCTTGTTCGTCCAGTTCAATCGGATCCACTTCGGGTACATCATTCCAGCTTTGGATTTTGAACGTTGTACCTACGATAAAATCGTGATAATTCCCAGGGAAATGACGCTGAGGAATATAGGCTGGTGTGATGTTCAATTTATTGCCGTTAGCTGGAGCACCAAAAAGGTATTTACCTTCAACGGATACAGGTAACGTTTCTACACCTGTATGAATTTGTCCTTTAGGAAGAGTGACGTGAAGATCCATACGTTCAGGAACAAATTCGCTCACATCAAAGGCAAAGCGAGTCAGTGGTTTTTTCGCATCAGCTGTTGTTTTAATTTCTGCTATCCATTGCCCAAGAGGTGCGCCACTTGGGATGGCAAAATGATCTTGATAAAAGCCAGCATTATTATTGGTCGGCTCCATCCAGTGGGATAACGCGACTTTGCTATTGGGTTTATGGTATTCAACAAATAAACGTTGTTTCGGGAGCGACTGACCGTCTTTGTCTCGTAATACCACGTTCAGTGGCAGAGTTTCTCCGGGTTTAAATAAGTTACGATTAGAATAGGCAAACGCTTCTGTTGATTGATAGTCACGTCCAGTGACGGCAAAATCAGAAAGGTCTAATGGGATTTCTTTTAACGGTAATACACTGACTTGTTTGCCATTTTGTACATATAAGATATCACCATTATGTACTTTATAATCAAATGTTTTTTGTAACCCAGTCATGTCACCAAGAGTGACAGACTTATGTTGGCGATACACTTTAATTTGGCTTGTACCATCAAGCTTGGAATTTGAGAAAGAATTGAGTTGGATTGCTAAATGATCAGCAAACACTTTCGCTTGAATACCCATATCGGTGAGAAGAACTTGGCCGATCACGTAGTTGTCGTAACCAAAGTCTCCAGTTACTTTAATGGCTAAGATATACCATCCATCAGCCAGCTCTTTAGGCAGTTGAATCGCAGTAGATACATCTTGATTGACACTCGCTTTGGGTAAATCGTAACTGAGAGTCGTCACTGTACGATAGTTTTTGCGCAGATGCTGTAAATGCCAAGTGCTAATATTCTGATTGTAATAGAATTTATCTAGTATAGAGGGCAATTGCTCAACTTTTAGAACCTCTACCGATAGTTGTGTTGCATTCACCACACTAAGCGGCACGGTGCGACTGCCTTTTGAAGGAACGACAGGACCGCGTCCAATTAAGCGCACTTCTGGTGCACGTTCTGCAATAGTGACGGTGCGTTCATTAAGATCATCTGATTTTATGTTGGCATGCAATTTAACGCGATAAACCTGATTTACTTTTACATCGCGGTAGATGACGGCATTTTGTGCTTTGTTAAATACCCAGTCTCCTTTGAGTTTGGTTTCTTTGCCATTGTTTTTTTGTTCGTCTTCATCGGTATGAACACGATAAATATCGGCGACATTCGTCGATGTAATCGTGTTGTCGAATTGGATGATCAGCGCCGGTTTACCGCGATCCATGTAGTTGCCAATGTATGTGGCGTGGGGAGTGTGAGAGTTCGCATAAGCATTTGAAAAACCGACTAAATTTAAGACGAGCACAAGCCATAGCGACCAGAAAGCCTTACTCTGATACATAAAAACCTCTAACCAAATGACGATATTTATAATATTTCAACAGACCGTTGTGCTCTCAATTGTATTTATATTTGCATGTCACAATCTGTCTAAATTGAATCAAGTGAACTATAAATCAGGGATGTTTTTGGCGTTCTTCACATAATTAAAAATGGAATAGATATCTGGTTTTTATTGCTTATAGCCTTATATCTAAAATGTAATTAACGTCTATACCCAAATAACTTCATGAGGCAGGATTCAGAGCTTTATCAACGAGGACTGGTCAGTTTCAATAAGGAAGGAATGTTTGGCGTATATAGTTTGTAGCTCTTTGAGGCTAACAGGTCTGTTTTGAACTACTCAGTGATACGGGTGGGTAAATGAATAAACGTAGGTTTGCCTATATTGTTGTTGCAGTTGTAATTGGTCTTAGCCTTTCAATCTATTGGATTGTACGATATTCAAGCCGGGCAGAGTATGTTGACCGCTCTGATTGGCAGGTAATGTTATACGGAAAAAATCACCAAGCAGTGGATATTTTCGACCCAAATGATCCGCGAATTCGTATTGTCTATTTTGGTTTCACTCGCTGTCCTGATGTGTGTCCTACCTCACTTGCAATGCTTTCAGGTGCTATGCGTCAAGTTGATTATTCACTTAAGACAAGATATTGGCCTATATTTATTTCTTTGGATCCTGAAAGGGATAATAGTGAGACATCGGCTCAATATGCTCAATATTTTCATCCCATGATTGTCGGTTTATCGGCATCATTAGCTCAAACAACAAAATTGGCTCGTCACTATGGAGTCATTTTTCGTAAAACCGAATTACCAAATTCAAAGATGGGGTATACCTTGGATCACAGCTCGTATTTTTATTTTTTGAAATCTGACGGCACATTGATCGAAAAAGTCCCCCATACGAATACACCTCAACCCATCGTCAATGCGATGAAAAGAGATATGGCCAAATAAAAAGGAAAGATGAATGAACATAAAGGTGTTTTTGTTTTCAATGATGGCTTTTAGTTTTTCTTGCTTTGCTAATGAAGCTCTGACTTTCGATAATGTTTATGCAAGAGCGACTGCTCCTGGGGCTGAAAGCAGTGCAGTATTTGGCATGTTAAAAAACGATGGTGATACAGATGTTACCATTATTTCAGCATCGGCAGATGTCAGCGAGGAGGCTGAATTACATACGGTGATTGAAGAAAATGACGTAATGCAGATGCGTCAGGTTTCCGAAATCCTTGTCCCTGCTCATGGTAACGTTGTTTTACAACCTGGAGCCTATCATGTGATGCTGATCGGTCTACACGGTCAACTGGTCAGTGGTTCACAAGTCAATTTAACGTTGGGTACTCAAGACGGGCAATCATTGGATTTCGTTGTTCCTGTTGAGGATGTGATAGAAGGGTTGCAGCATGTTGATTTGGACCATGCAATGGCGCAGGACCAATAATTAACTTATTGTCAGTTAGTAAACAGTGGGAGCTATTTAGCTCCCTTTTTTATTAAAGATAGAGCAACTTTTGACAATATTAAGAGTGGCTTGAGTTATGTTACAGGGAGTTTATATCCGTATTTTTTATGCAAGTTTACAAATACCTAGCTTGGGAATTTATTAGAACGTGTTAATATGCATGTAGTAAATTGTTGAGGTGTAAGGAAGTTATGGCAACAATATTAGACGTCTCTCGCCGAGCCGGAGTTGCAAAGTCAACGGTGTCTCGTGTTTTGAGTGGCCGTGGGTATACATCAGATAAAACGCGTGAAGTTGTACTGAAAGCGGCGCAAGAGCTTAACTATAGACCCAATGTGCTTGCGAGAAATTTAGCGTTACAGACATCGAACACGATAGGTTTAATCCTTCCTTCTGGTGCTCTGGTCTCACGTTATTTGGCGTCGCTGGTAGATGAAATATTTAAGAAAGCGCAGGCTGCAGGAAAAGACGTGATCATGAAACACGTCGACGATAGGCCGGGTTTAGCAATGGAATCAATTTACAATTTGATTGATCATCGCTGCGAAGCTGTTATGTACTACAACTCATCGAGTTTTGTTAATTTTGATGATACTGTGGCTGAAATCGATGCTGCTATTGATTCGTTTTCTGTGCCGGTTGTGTTACTGAATGGGTATCTACCCAAACATCCAAAACACTGCGTTTGGTATGAGCACGCTCGTTTTGCGGCAAAACCGGTTGAATATTTGTTAGAACATGGCCATCGCAACATTGCTTATATTACAGGGCCCCTCAACCAACGTACGGTACAAGAGCGTGTGAAAGGTTACCGACAAGCTCTTGAACATCATGGTATTGATTATAATGAGCAACTGTTTGTTGAGGGGAGTTACAAAGTCCTTGAAGACGACACATTGTCTCAAGATGTATCCTTAATGGGGTATGAAGCGTGTATTGAGTTGTTAGGACGAGGCGTGAATTTCAGTGCTATTTGCTTTGCCAATGATTACTTAGCAATCGGGGCGCAAAAAGCGCTGCAAGAGCGTGGCATTGATGTGCCTGATGAGGTCTCACTCTTTGGTTTTGATGATACACCAGTTTTGAATTACTTTTCTCCATCGATCAGTTCAGTCGTTCTACCGTCAACTCAATTGATCAATTACGCTGTTGAATTATGCTTTGCTCACCTCTCACACAGTGAATTGCCTGATTATGATTCACTTAATTTCGACTCTGAGCTTGTGCTGCGCGGTTCCGTAAAAGCACTCTAGATCTTATCTAACATAATGAAAAGGCGAGAAATTTTTTAAATTTCTCGCTTTGGTCGATAGGTTATTGTATCGATATTCTGCCGATTTAAATTCCAAACACATCACAAAAGATCAATTTTGTGTAAAAATTATGGAAACGGTTTCCTCTCACTGGAAGGGTATGCTAGATTGATTGCATACGGTCACAAGACGCTCAGACGCTCAGACGCTCAATAGTAGCAGCCTGAAAACAGGTGAGTGTTGAGTCTGGAACATTGCACTGAGTTACCCTACATAGCCAAAAACGTGGAAAAATAATTTAAAAATCGTTGGCGTGTCATCAGAAATGGAACCGGTTACAGTTTAGTGGGAGTTATAGATAAACTTGGTGCTTCATTGCTAGAGCACAAGTAACCTGACTTAATAAAAAGCGGAGATATGTAATGAGTAATTCTGTTTTCCCTAAAAATTTCCTATGGGGTGGCGCGACAGCAGCAAACCAATTTGAAGGAGCTTGGAATGTGGATGGTAAAGGTCCTAGCACCAGTGATATGTTGAGCGGTGGTACTCATACCGTTCCTCGTCGTATTACTCGCACAATTGAAGACGGTGTTCATTATCCTTCACACGAAGCGATCGATTTTTATCATCGTTATAAAGAAGATATCAAACTGTTCGCGGAAATGGGGTTTAAGACATTTCGTTTATCAATTAACTGGACTCGTATTTTCCCAACAGGAATGGAACAGGAGCCTAATGAAGCGGGTTTGAAGTTCTATGATGATGTGTTTGATGAATTGAAGAAATACAACATTGAACCTCTCGTTACCATTTCTCACTATGAAATGCCATTTGGTTTGACCCAAGAGTACAACGGTTGGGCGGGACGTGAAGTTATTGAACACTTTATGCGTTATGCAGAAACCTTATTTACTCGTTACAAAGATAAAGTGAAATACTGGTTAACGTTTAATGAAATTAACTGTGGCACCGTCCCATTTGGTGGCTATTTGGCGCTTGGTATCTTAAACGAAGGTACTCAAGACTTCTTACATCAAGTCGATGATCCACAGCTGCGTTTCCAAGCCTTGCACCATCAGTTCGTCGCGAGTGCAAAAGCGGTAGCATTAGGCCATGAAATTAATCCTGATTTTAAAATTGGTTGTATGATTGCCTACATGACGGCATACCCATACACATGTAACCCAGATGATATTTTGCTTGCTCAAGATCATATGAACATGCGCAATAACTTCTGTGGCGATATTCATGTGCGTGGTGAATATCCATACTACGCGAAACGTTACTTTGCTGAAAATAATATCAAACTTGATATTAAAGAGGGTGATCTTGAAGTGATTAAGCAAGGTACTGTTGATTACTATACCTTTAGCTATTACATGTCGAATTGTGTTTCTGCCGATCCTACATTAGATAACACCTCTGGCAACATTAATGGTGGTGTGAAAAACCCTTATCTAGAAGCATCCGATTGGGGATGGCAAATTGACCCTAAAGGTTTACGTTACTCATTGAACGAAATCTATGGTCGCTACCAGATTCCTTTGATGGTGGTTGAGAACGGATTAGGTGCGTTTGATAAAGTGGAAGATGACGGCAGCATTAATGATAGCTATCGTATTGATTATCTTAAATCACATATCGAACAGATGGGTGAAGCACTAAAAGATGGTGTAGAACTATGGGGTTACACCCCTTGGGGCTGTATTGATTTAGTGAGTGCATCAACGGGTGAAATGGAAAAACGTTACGGATTTATTTACGTTGATAAAGACAATAAAGGTCAGGGCACATTAGATCGTAAGAGAAAAGCATCGTTCTTCTGGTACCAAAAAGTGATTGAATCACAAGGTGAACAGCTGTAACAGCGTATAGAGTCGAGCCACCAGCTTACTGTTTATTTTACTTAGGTGAAACAATCAGTAAGCTGGTTTTTCTTTACAGAGATTCCTCTCTGTTGACTAAAGAATTAGTGAGATTTTTTAGGTCCATTACGTACTAAATCTTTACCATTATCAAACACTTCTTGTGTAACCCAACGGCCAAGAACAAGCTGGTGCTGATCATCTAAAACAGCCACGAACGGGCGACCATTGGAATTGTTGGTTGCTAAAGCGACACCGGCGGCATTATTTAGCCCTAAGCCACCTTTTTCAACTAGGATCAGGAAAGTTTCTAGTTCTTCTAGAGTTTCAATTACGTCGTTATCATCAATCATGTTTCAAGCTCAATTATTTAGCGATAAGCTGATCATAGCAGCTAAAGCGCAGAGTCTGAATGCTTGGATAAAGATGATAAGAATGAATGTTTAATTTCTGTCCGTTTTGCCAATAGATGAAGTGAAAAATGCAGATTTTACACTGTAAAATCTGCATTCATAGAGATCAAATATCAGATTAGATATCCATTGCTGCATAGTGCCCGTGATGAACCGCAGAAGCCACTTTGCCGGGACGAACACAATCGCCGACAGGGATAAAGTCTAAAATACTTTGGCGTAACTCTTCCCGCTCTATTTCACGAGATTTCATCCCGACAGAGCAGAAGATAGTATCAGCGGGAAAGACTAAGCGTTCTCCTTGTTTATTGATGGCAACCACACCTTCTGCAGTGATCGCTTCTACTTTTGTTCCTACGTGCACATCAATGTGATCGCGTAGTTCGATGTTGAGCCCCATTTTGTGGAAGACATTAGAATCAATCGCAAAGTCATCACGAGCTTCAATCAACGTCACGTTCTTGTGTTCGCGTCTAAAATGGATCGCTGATTCTGTACCAACAAGGCCGGCACCGATAATCACAACATTTTGACCAATGTTAGGCACATCTTTCGCAAGTTCAGTGCAGTTGACCACGCGTGGATCATCAATACCTGGAATATTTGGCTTAATGGGGGTCGCACCAATGGCACAAATTAATGAATCTGGATTGATTTCTTCTACCAGTGCATTATCGACTTTGGTATTCATTCGCACTTCAATGTTGTCATATTGTGCGATTTGATGGACGAGCCATTTAGAAAAACCGTAGTAATTCTTTTTAAAATCAACATGAGCTTCACAGTTGATCTGGCCACCGAGCTTATCGGTGGATTCACATAGAATCACTTTATGATGACGTTTGGCAGCGCTAAGAGCCGCTTGCATGCCACCAGGGCCGCCACCTGCAATCAGAACGGTTTTACTGGTTTCTGGCATTGCCGCTGGAGAGAAATACAGTTCTTCTTCACCAATCACAGGGTTAATTGCACATGCTGTATCGCGAGTGGTAATGATGGTATCCATGCAGTGGTGACAACGCATACATTTGCGAATATCTTGATCGCGTCCTTCCATTGCTTTGCGAGGCAGGAATGGATCAGCCATTAATGCGCGTGCCATTTCAACGATATCGGCTTGACCGGATGCAATAATTTCTTCGGCAATATCGGGTTCGGTTAATGCACCCACGACGGCAACAGGTTTGTTAACGTGTTTTTTTATTTCAGCTGCTAGCGCTACATTGCAACCATGTTTGACGAACATGGACGGGTGAGTACGTACGAAAGTTTCTGCGACACGTTGGTTACCCGCACTGATATGAATAATGTCGACATAATCTTCTATTGCTTGAGCAATACGGACCGCCTCGGCAACATCATGTCCGCCTTCGTATAATTCTTTGCCGTTCATACGAAATTCGATAGGAAAACCTTCGCCAACGGCTTCACGAATGGCTTTTAATACCATGATAGGGAAACGTACGCGATTTTCTAATGAGCCACCATATTGATCTTGGCGTTGATTAGACGGTGATAAGAACTGACTAATCAACCAGCCATGACCACCGTGAACCATTAACATCTCAAAACCGGCTTGTTTGACTAAGGCGGCGCTATCACCAAATGCTTTAACCAATTCTAGAAGCATTTCTTCAGTTAACTCAGAAACTTCAACGCCATTTTCCCATTCATGCATTGGGCCGTAAGGTTTGTATTTGGGATGTGGATTTTCTAAATTAGGGATGCCTGCATATTTGCCGCCGTGGGAGAGTTCAATGCTTGGAATACAGTTGTGGCGACGAATAGAGCGCGCGGCATGAGTTAATGAGGGCAAAATCAATGGATCGTGAAGTTTAAGTTCTTTTGTGTGTGGGCTGCCACCTTCTAATACGATGGATTGACCAACAGTCACATTGGCTGCCCCACCTTTAGCTCTGAGTTCAAAGAAGGCGGTATTTTCCTGTGATAGGAAGCATTCTGGCGAGAGCTCTTGCAGGGAAACCGGTGCTGAAAATAGACGGTTTTTGAAGGTGATATTACCGATTTTTATCGGGGAAAATAGGTGGGGATATTTTAGCTTCATAGTGTATTCCTCTCTAATACCTTGTGGCTTGGAGCCAACGGGCAACCGGAGTAGAGTTAACCTGTTTAACTAACAACACGCTTACCCGCCGAGGTTTTATTTTTATCTGGCACTAAAATATCTCTAACTAAATTTCATCAGCAATAAAAATAAACATTTAAATATATGATCTAATATAACGAGATTTTAAATAATTAATGATAGGTTACATACTGACATGACTGCTGTTAGTAACATATGAATTATTAATTAATCATTCGATGAGTGTTTTATCTTGTTTATATTTCTTAAAATATATTTTAATGAATCAAAAAAATTCGGAATTATTCATGATATATTGTATTGTTGAATAACATGATTGAAGGTGAAAAAACGTTATCAATCTGTGACATTTTTTAAAATATTGCATAAGAATAGGAAAAGGATATTCTTTTAATAAGTCATCGAGATGCGATTTAATGGAGAAAATAATGAAATACGATTTTGATGAGATAATTGATCGGTCTCACACCAATAGTATGAGTTTTGAAGGTTGGAAATCTTATATTTTCAAGGATCATAAACATGTGGATTTCAAGTTTGAAGATAAAGATTTTATCCGTATGTGGGTCGCTGATATGGATTTTGCTACACCGCCTGAAATACGTGATGCAATCAAAAAACGGTTAGATCAAAAGATCTTAGGTTATACCCATGTTTTTGATCCAGAATACTTTTCTACATTAGAAAGTTGGTTTCACAACCATTATGACGTTGCGATAAAAAAGGAAGAAATCGTATTTTCTCCAGGTGTCGTCCCTGCACTAAAAAATTTAGTGCCACTCATCATGCAAGACGATGAAAGTTTACTTATCTGTACGCCATCTTATGCTCCATTCAAAATAGCGGGTGAATTTAATCAGCGCCGAGTGCTGACATCACCTCTTATTAATGAAAATGGGCACTATGTCATAGATTTTGACGATCTTGAAACGAAAATATCTGATCCAAAAAATAAAATATCACTGTTTATTTTATGCAATCCACATAATCCGACGGGACGTATTTGGACTAAGGATGAATTAAGTAAGCTAGGTGAAATTTGTGTTGAAAACAATGTTTGGATTATATCAGATGAGATTCACTGTGACTTATTACGCCGTGATAAAAAACATCATCCAATGGTGAATATTTTACCTGATTATAAAAGGCTTATTACCTGTACAGCTCCAAGTAAAACATTCAATCTGGCGGGGAATCTGTTGTCTCATATCTTTATTAGAGATGATATCTTACGTGCCAAATGGCTAGCACGCCATAATGATATTCAAAATCCATTGGCACTCGCTGCTGTGAAAGCGGCATACAGTGAGTGTGAAGAGTGGCTTGATGCTTTAAAAATGTATTTGGATGATAACTTGTCATTTTTGCAGCAATACCTGCAAGTTCACCTACCTGAAGCTAAGTTTTCTATTCCTGAGGCAACTTATTTAGCGTGGATTGATTTTTCATCTTACTTGAAAAAAACCGATAGCTTTGCTGAACCTGCATTTTTCTTTGCTCAAGAAGCCGGTGTCTTACTTGAGGGGGGGAATATGTTTGTCGACAATGGTGAAGGGCATATTCGTTTGAATATTGCGTGTCCTCGCAGCGTGCTATTAAGGGGATTAGAACGCATGAGTGAAGCACTGAATCGCTTATAGTCTGTCGATGCAATACTAGAGAGATGGAGGACAACCATCTCTTCTATTTGATAATAGTCAAACTTATCCTTTTCGATTTATCGTCCTTGCTCCAAAATTTGGTGAGCTAAGGTTGCTCGTTTACTAACACTTCGTTAATTTTCTACGCTACAAATAATAAATTACATAAGTCAGGTTTGGTTATGGAAAGTCATTCTTCCTTAGCAATTGGTATTGATTTGGGTACGACCAACAGTGCGATTGCAATATGGAGAAACGGGGTAGCGGAGCTGATTCCAAATGCCCTCGGTGAATATTTGACACCCTCAGTGGTCAGTATTGATGAAGAGGGGCATGTCCTAGTCGGAGAAGCTGCGCGAGCAAGGTTAGTGACAAAGCCGACAGAAACAGTCGCTGCATTTAAACGTTTTATGGGGTCGGAAAAGCAATTCAAGCTTGGAGCACAAAGTTATACTCCAACGGAATTGAGCGCCCTTGTACTTAAGTCATTGAAAGCGGACGCTGAAGCGCATTTAGGCACTGAAATTCAAGATGTCGTCATCTCTGTTCCGGCTTATTTCAGTGATCAACAGCGTAAGCAAGTCTACCAAGCGGCGTTATTGGCTGATTTAAATGCCGTACGCTTGATTAATGAACCGACCGCCGCTTGTTTAGCCTATAGCTTGAAACAAGAGCAAGAACGTCGCTTTCTCGTGTTTGATTTAGGTGGCGGAACGTTCGATGTGACAGTCGTTGAGTATCAAGACAGCTTTGTTGAAGTCCGATCCTCTACCGGAGATAACCGTTTAGGTGGTGAAGATTTCACTGAAGCGCTGGTCAATTATGTCGTTAATGAACTTGGTCTCAAGTTAGAGACTATTGATATTAATCATTTAGCGAAGTTGGTGAGTATTTGTGAGCGCGGTAAAAAGCAATCTGGCGAAACGATGGTGCTTGAATTGCCCGATCCATTTAACCAAACGTTAGAGTTAAATGGTAAACAACTAGAGCAGGTTTGGCATGATGTCCTCACTCGTCTGGCTTTACCGCTTAAAAGAGCATTAAACGACGCCAAAATGACGCCAGCAGAAATTGATGAGCTAATTTTTGTTGGTGGTGCCACCCGTTTGCGTCAGGTTCAGCAACTGGCGAATCGTCTCTTAGGGCGTTTTGGTAGTCATCAATTAGATCCTGACCTTGTGGTTGCGATGGGAGCGGCGACTCAAGCTGCTTGTCGCTTGCGCGATGAGGCGGTAGAAGAGCTTATTTTAACGGATGTATGTCCATTTTCGTTAGGGATTATCGTCAATAGTGGTGAGCAGTCTGGGGTGTTTAGCCCGATTATTGAACGCAATACCGTGATTCCGACTTCTCGGGTCGAACGATACTACACCAGCTATGATGATCAAGACAAAGTTAATGTAGGCATTTATCAGGGTGAACGCTATTGGGCGCGTGAAAATATTTACGTCGATAATCTAGAGATTGATGTGCCTGAGGGGCCGCGAGGACAAGAAGCGATTGATGTCCGTTTTAGTTATGACATTAATGGTTTGCTAGAAATCGATGTGACCGTTGTTTCAACTCAAAAAACATCGCAAAAAGTCATTGATCGTTCTCCTATCGGTATGACGCCAGAGCAACAAACTCAGAGTCGAGAGCGCCTAGAAAAGCTTAAGGTTCATCCAAGAGATCAGTTACCGAATATAACTTTGGCTGAAAAACTTAATCGGTTATACGAAGAGTTGTTAGGGGATGGGCGAGAAACTGTTGGTGAAATGATCGCTTATTTTACGAAAGCACTCGATAGCCAAGATGATAAAGTAATTCGTGACGCCCGCAAGGAAATAGAAGCGCACTTAAATCGATTTGTATTGGTTTAGTTTAGAAATAAGTTATGGATAAAGTAGAAGGAGAGCAGTGCTCTCCTTCTGTTTTACGATTGTGTGATTTAAGCATTGCTAATGCCTAAGTATTTTCCTATGTTGACCTGCTGGTCTTTGATGACCTTTTTAGCCCAACGTCCGCGAGAGAAAATGACGCGCGTCATCCATATTCTGCCTACATGAATCACACAAGTTGCGACGGCAACCCAAAAACTGCCTAAGCCAATGGCGACTAGATATAACCCCCACGTAAACCCGAGATACACTTTACGTTTTTTGGTACTTGGTACTATTTGCATAATTCTGAGCGATAGCCCTAATTGAGCAATCGTGGTGATCCCGACATCAAAACACCATAAAGCACTGAATCTTACCGCCTCGTTGCTAATTGGATAATCAAATACATAAAACCACAAAGCAATAAATGCCAAGGCAAACAGCCCAACTTGACCTCTGCTAAAGGTTTTGACCGATTTTTTATTATTTAACGCTTGATTAAGTTCTTTTTGATGTAAGTTATTAAGATGGACTAACGCGATATCTGCTGCTTGTTGTTCCTCTTCTGTTTGCTCGTTACGATTACGTTCAAAATACTCTAATGGGTAAATATCGTATCCTTCTGGACGCCAACCAGTGAAAAGAATGGAGAGGAGATAATTCGCTGGATAGGTGAAAGGTTTTGCTTCTTTATCTGGAACGGTATCAGAAAATTCGTCTGGAGTCGGTAACTCATGAACATGACTGGTGATAAACAAGGTTATCGCTTCAGGTTGAGATAGCTTGTAACTTTCAAGGACCAGATTATTATTTTCTGCTTCGTCGTAGATTACGCGAGTCATTCTGTTATGAAACTCTTCAAACTGAGTTTTGTTATAGGTGTACACGCGAAATAACTGCCAGTAGAAAGTGGCTACCTTAATTTGTCGGTATCGATAATAGAACGCGAGTGCTGCTAACGATTCCAGATTGCCAGTGAGAGCAAGTTTATTTAACTCTTCGAGAGAATGTTGCTGATAGACCTTTTGTAGGGCTTGATAGACCATGGCCTGGAACACATGTTGCTCGCTGAAGGGTGAAATAGATTCAACCCAATCAGAACTATAACTTTTCTCATGATCAAAATAAGTAACGAGGCATCCCAAAGGTCCTTGCTGCTGGTGGGCTGGTAGAGCCGATAATTGAGATAGTAACTGATTACCACTTAGCCCTTTGTCTGGAGTGTAGTGACTATTAAATAACGTGAGCCACTGGAACACTCCAGTAAAAGGTTCATGTTGATAGATGGACGATAAACGATATTCTGGGTTTTTAATACGATAAAATATTGTTTCATAAACCCATTGTAATTTGGGGCGGTTTTCTTCGAGAAGATCAGACGATATTTTTTCCGCATTAAGTAAGGCTGTTAGCCAGCTATCTGGCACCAGAGGATGACGTTCTAAGCACTGAATCCACTCTACTGAAGTCAATGAATCGATCTCTGCTTCTGTCAGCGATTCACTGCCTAAAAACGCATCAGTGTCATAAGCTTGCAATTTTATAAGTAATGATTCTGCTCCATTGTTTTGCTCTTGTAGCCGATGTGAACAATATGAGTAGGTCAGCTGTAACATGAGGGTTTCAAACGGTGTTGCTTGTTCTTGTGCATTGAGCAGATTTTCCAGCAATTTAACTTGCCATACTAAACTACCATGGTCTGCATTCCAGAGGGCCTGCGTGAGGAAAACAATCAAGCCAGATTCGTCTTTAAAATCTAAGTAATGAAGAAATATATCATCGGCATTATCGAACAGAGATTGATATAGCCACCGATGTGAAAGAGTCGGTTGTTCATGATAATTAGGGTTAAGTGAGTGTTCACACCGCCAAAATGCGTGAGGAAGTGGTGACCACTTTTGCAGCAAATTTGCGAGTAATAACGAATAGTCTCGTTCTTTTGCTTTACTCGAAACCTGATAAAGTAAATCTGCCGCTGATCCAAATTGTTCTTTAGCAATCATTTGTTTTGCTACGGCAATGACCGTATCGATATCACCTGCTTTCAGTGTCGCTTCCGACAGAATCTCTAGTTGCACATCGGTCAATTGATTGATGATGTCTGGTGAGGTTAGGTGTTCAAGTAAATCTTGATAAATCGCGGGTGGGTACCAGTTACAGCTATTACAACACTGCATAATAGTGGTTAGGTACTCTAAGGTTAAGTTCCAAGGTAGGCAGGTCGGCTGCCATAGCCAATAATTGATAGCATCCACATTGCCAATATTAAGGGCTTTAGTCAGAGGAATAATAAAGGATAATGTCGCACGCTGCGCAGCATCAGCAAGTTGCGATAGGTTACTTAATGGAATGAGTGATTTAGTCGTGGTCCAACGTTGTAAAAACTCACCCAATTCATATTGTTGTGCATCACCACTGAGCAGCTCTTCCCAATCGAATGTTTGCCAAAAAATATCAATCATTTCGCCGGGTAACCAGCGTTTATTAAGTACATCGTCTAATACATATGACGCAACCGTTTGTTGAATATCTAAGGATGTTAACAAAAGATCGTCTCGCCATTGCTGCCACTGGGTGAGATCAAAACGAGTCGCCGCATTGAGCATGAGCGATTGATATTTCTGGATTGGTACTACTGTTGTCGACTCTTCATTAGATGTTTGAGCAGCGGGTTGCGTTAATTTTGTCTCTGGCGTAAAAGTGGTGACAAGAGTTGATTCATCGCGATTGATGTTTTCCATGATCGCTTCGTAAGCTGCACGTACTTGCTTAAACCCTTGAGGATCTTCCTCAGGATGATGGATTTTAAGCTGCGATCGGTAGGCTTTTTTGATGATAGAAAGATCACTGGTAGGCTCAATACCTAAAATTTCCCAATTGTTCATGCTTGATCCTCTTGTTCACTTTCCTCTGCTGTCGATTGTTGTTTTATCTGCTCTATGTTTTCTAGGACTTGCTGGAGTGATTGAGGAACGGCAAGATCAGGTAGTTCTGTATTCCAGTCGATATGATCAATGGGCACATCTTTGTCATTGTGGAGATAGGCAAAATATTCGTCGAACGTGTGGCCAAGACCTTCGTCAAGTAACGTTGTAATCTGCTGTTCCCTTTCTTCTGCCTCGGCTTTGTTGTATACCCAGAATCCGCGGCCCAAGATAAAGCTGTAGAGATATTGGTGCCAGTTCGAGAAATGTCTCTGCATAAGATGGCTAAAGTAGTTTAAAAGAAACGCACACTCTTCTGCTGTTACGACTCCTACTTGAAAGCCTGCACGGGTTAAGAAAGTACCACGAACGTAGTCCCAAGCAAGGAAGCCTTGGTGACCTACTTTACGATAAACGATATCGACATAACGTAATTCTCCTTGAAACACCGGATCGTCACTATGATTTTCAATCAGGGTGCTCCATTGCATAGGTGTGGATGTTGCACGACGAGAAAATAAGTGCTGCCATACATCACCATGAACTTCGCCAGTCGCTAGGCGATGGATCATTTCATGCCAATCTTCCCGGGTATCGATTCCCCAAGAGTTAATAAAACCTGCTTTAAAGCTCTCATCTGATTCAAGATTATCATCGTCCCGTTTCATGCCTATGAGATCATAATCAGCCCAACGTCTGCAATAAAGCATTTGTGGGACTGTCGTCGCTAGCCAGAACTGACAATGAGGTAAATCTTTATTAAATATTGTTGTAGACATAATTACCTCTTACTTATTTTCAGCCAGAGTATATTGGGGGAATAACTGGGAAAAGTCATTTACCTCGCAAAATATAAATATGAGATTTTGGTCCAAAAATAAAAAAGAAGAGGGCGTATTTGAATAAATATTAAAGAAAGAGTTTGTAATTTATAAAAAGTAAATAATGTGAGTTTTTTAGGCAACTATTTGTTTATCGGGCAACTTCTTACTCGGTTTAAAACTAAAAATTGCCCTATAT
>NZ_WEKT01000069.1:0-22955 GCF_009874545.1 Vibrio eleionomae
TGATGATGTCAGTGATGATGATGTCAGTGAAGTCTATTTTTCCTTCATGAAAATAGGATTATTGGATGAAAGACAGAAGAGAATTGTTCGACTAAGCTAGGGACAGGTGTAAACCATGTCCCCGGTTTAAAACGTAAACGATGTCCACTTTGTACAAGGGGGATAGCAGCGAGTCCGTGGCTGAGGAAGTCGTGACGTTGATGTTTTATTAACCAACTGATTTTAAGATATATTTAACTGTGAGAGCGTTGTAACAACCCCCTCTAACTCCCCCGGAAGGGGGAGAACCAGATCGAGCATTATTGATAGCGACGACCGACTTTCTTCTCTGGATCTGGTTCGTGTTTGAAGCGGCGATGTAACCACATCCACTGTTCTGGTGCACGTAAGATTAGCTCTTCAACAAATTGATTCATATAGGCTGCTGCAGCAACGGCATCACGTTGAGGAAAATCGTGACCAACAATTTTATCCGCAATGATGTCGTATTTTCCCTCTTGATTTCTAAAGCCAGAGCCAATAACAATACCGCATTTACTCAGCTTAGCGAGCACACTTGTACCGGTTGTGGTACAGGCATCTTCCACTGCGAAAAGAGGTACATAAGCTGCATTTTTTCTACCGTAGTCGTGATCAGGTAAATAGAATAAGCGGTAGCCTTCACGCATAACACGAACCATTTTCTTTAAATCTTTACGATCGACCATCAAATTGCCATTATGCGAGCGCCCCCAATACTGGATTAAGTTATAAGCCGGGTTATTGTGCGGGCGAAATACCCCATATCCAGGTAATCCAATGATGGCGAAAGCTCGAGCAGTCACCTCCAAATTGAGAGCATGAACACAGCATAGCAGCACACCTTTGCCTTCATTTTCATAGTCACGCAAAGGTTGGACGTTGTGTTCTACGATGCGGCGTTTAAAGCGCCAAGTCGGCCAAAACCAGGTAATGCCTGTTTCAATCAGACCAGCCCCGGTGTTTTTAAAGTTTTCTATGACAAAAGCACGAATCTCTTCTTGAGTTTTTTCTGGGAAAGCGAGTTCAAGGTTGCGATGAGCAGTATGAACGCGACCTTTACTAAATCGCATCGCTAATTTACCAAAACCACGGCCAATTTTAAGCAAGACTGAGTAGGGTAAAATATTGACAACAAGAGCTAAGAAGCCAAAGCCTAACCATACTCCCCAATACTTGGGAGCGAGTAGAGCATAGGAAAAAGTTGGTTTATCAAAACTGGCTTGGTGTGTCATAACGTTTTCTTTTTAGGCATGGAACAGAGTAAATACAAAACAATCATGAAAACTCCTTGTCTGGAGGCTTCACTCTCAATTAAAGCTTTAAGTCTAGTTTATCAATAAATTCAAAGGTTTTTTCTAACGAATGATAGGTATTGATATAGACATAAGTTGGCGTATTTGAAGCGATACTCAATTCAAAATACATCTCACGAAATTGCTGAATATGTTGCACTGATAGCTCTTCTTTACGACCTAAAATAGTCGCCTCTGGAGCATCTAACTGCACAATGCAGCTTGGCGTTGGTGCTTTTTTTATAAGTTCGCGAGAGGTTGGGTACATGGTCAATGGCGTTTCCATTGAGCGAGAGCCCGTGATCAACAAATCTATGTAAAAGCGGTCAAAAATCGTAGTTTTACCAAAACGGCATAAGAACGCTTTACAGTAACCAGACACTAAGCTAATCCAAAATAGCTTAATATGTTGAATATCGTCGTACTGATTTTTATCTAATGGACCATATTGAAGGTCAATTTTGTTCCAAGTGAGTTTGCGCAAAAATAAATAGAGAAAACTACGACGAAATGTCTTTTTATACATGTAGTATTTGGCGCGATAGCGTTTCGTCAACTGCTTAATCACGGTGGTTTTGCCTACTCCATCTGGGCCAACAACGGCAATAACTCGACTGGATTTGGCCAGTTTCTTCTTCAAGCGGTAGAACACTTGAGCTAAACGATGCTGTGATTGTTGCGCGAATAATCCTCTATCTTGTAACTGTTTATTCGCGAGGCGCATTTTTTCTTCAGAGACATCATCAAACAGATATTTTACCTCAGAATCCAAATTCGGCAGTTGGCGATAATAGTTGAGCCGATATTGAACTTCTTCGCTCTCTAACTTTTTATGTTTAGAGTGCATATGGGATAAATAAAACAGTGCTGCAATATTATCACTCAGTGTAAAGTGCCCTTCTTTTTCGATGATCTGTTGCTGCTCAGCAAGTTTATACCACGGGATATGGGTTCCTTTAGGCAATAAACGGTCTTTAATGTCTAGCTCTGTCCAGATATCGAATTCAACGCAGTGTTCCAGTGAATGAGCAAATAAAGTGACCGTTGTTTTTTCATATTTCACACGTTCGATACGAAAGTTAATCGCATTAGCACTACAAATTCGATGGAATAAGCGCAATAGATCGTTGAGGGCTTCTGGGTTGACTAAAAGATCAAAGTCACCTTGATAAATATCAGGTTCTCTAATTGGTTTAGGACGAATAAAAACAAAAGGCAGAGCTTGTTGCTGTGCAGCAGAGAAAAATTCAGTGATCACTTTTAGCATTGCTGGTGGTCTCGTATTGTTTTACTTAATTTGAGCACTTAAGAGTGTCCAGTATTGCTCAAAGTTTTCCGTTGGAAGGTATTTAAAATTGGAACGCACAAAACGGTTAAGACTACCTTCTACTTGGCCGAGCAATTGAGCGGCTAAAATACTTTCTTCTACGGGGAAAGATTTTCCTTCACGTAATTTACGTTCACGCAAGATTTGACGTAATGAAGTTTCAATACGTTCAAAAAGTTGGTTGATACGATCGCGTAAACGTTCATTTTCAAACATTAGAGCATGCCCGGATAAGATTCGTGTCAAACCTGGGTTACGTTCTGAGAACGCGAGAACCAATTGCAAAACCAAGCGAATCCGATTCAGTGTGTCTTTTTCTTCGTCTAAAATCAGGTTAATACGAGACATAAGTGATTCTTCGATAAACTCGATTAACCCCTCAAACATTCTCGCTTTACTTGGAAAGTGGCGATATAAAGCGGCTTCAGAAACCCCTACTTGTTTGGCCAATTTGGCGGTCGTAATACGAGAAGCTCCTTCATGAGATTCCAGCATTTCCGCTAATGCTTGCAGAATTTCTTCACGACGATTCGATTTCTTAGTACCGGCCATAACCCGATTTTCCTTATGATTACCACTACTTGAATGAAAATAGACGCTTAGTGACAGTAAGCGTCATTTGTTATTGGTTTTTTATAACTGACGATTAATTAATAGCATTAAAGATTGAGCAAGTTGGGATTTACTCGTTAAAGGCAGAGTTTGCTCACCCTCATTCCAGAATACAGTGAGTGCATTCTCATCACTATTAAACCCCTGACCGGCAACCGAGACATCGTTAGCACAAATCATATCGAGATTTTTTCTTTGTAGTTTGCTGCGAGCATATTGTTCCACATCTTGTGTTTCTGCAGCAAAGCCCACTGTAAAGGGGCGTTGTTCTGTCATCGCGGCGACTGATGCTACGATATCAGGATTTTTTACCATAGTAATGATGAGGTTATCATTATCATCGGTTTTTTTGATTTTTTGCTCCGCTACCACGTCAGGTCGGTAATCTGCAACCGCAGCACAAGCAATAAAAACGTCATGAGAAGCGGCTTGTGACATCACTGCGTTATACATATCAAGAGAGCTGATCACATCAATACGATTCACGTTTGCGGGAGTTGATAGGTTTACAGGCCCAGCCACTAAAGTGACGGTTGCACCTAGTTTAGCCGCAGCAGCTGCAATCGCAAATCCCATTTTACCAGAGCTGTAATTTGTTAAATAACGGACGGGATCAAGCGCTTCTCTGGTTGGTCCTGCTGTTATTAGTATCTGTTTTCCATTAAGGGGCTTTGGGCCAAAAAATGCCTCGCAGCGATGGACCAGTTCCATTGGATCGAGCATACGACCGGGGCCAACATCACCACAGGCCTGCTCTCCAGCATCGGGCCCCCAAATGGTATAACCACGACGTTCGAGAGTGGCAATATTCTCTTGAGTGGCAATATTGCGGTACATTTGTTGATTCATCGCAGGAGATACAACAACCGACGCATCAGTTGCGAGTACTAAAGTCGTCAGAAGATCATTACCCATACCTGCGGCGATACGACCAATTAAATCAGCAGTTGCTGGCGCTAACAATACCATGTCTGCCCATTTTGCTAATTCAATATGTCCCATAGATGCTTCAGCAGCAGGATCAAACAAGCTATCTGACACGGGTTTACCTGATACTGCTTGCATCGTAAGTGGGGTGATAAAGGCTTCTGCTGCTTTGGTCATTACAACGCGGACTTCTGCGCCACGTTCAATCAGACGACGGGTTAACTCTGCGCATTTATACGCTGCGATACCGCCACTGATGCCCAGCAGAATTTTTTTTCCTGCTAATGTCTGCATTCTGGATTCCTCAAAAATTCTGGTCGCTATGCTAGCACAACTACCCTCATATGTCAGAGTACGGCTAACGCCCGTTTAGAAAATTGAAATCTATGCAATTAATGTGGATTAACACAATAAAATACCGACCGCGTCACCCTTCCAGTTGTACGGATATGAGACAGTAAAAAATATTCAATCTATTGCTTAAGAAGTGATTGAGTTGAATCGTTTTTCAGAGAAAAAATGGCCAACACAACAAAGATTTCTGCCTGCCTGTTTGTTGTGTCAATAAATAAAAAGAAAAGGTGTACTTATGTCTATATCACTACGTAGTAAGCCCAAATTGCTGCTATTAACTGTACTCCCACTTGTTATCGTGACATCTATTGTGACTGCGGTGTTTTACCGTAATGGTGTGAGCAGCCTTGACCAAGAGATGACTCGTTATCGCGCAGACCTCATATCAACACGTAAAGCGGAGTTAAAAGCCTATATAAAACTGGCGATGACTTCAGTTAAGCCTTTATATGATCATGATAAAAATGGAGAAAACAAAGCTCAGGCGAAGCAGATTTTGGAAGCGATGCGCTTTGCAACGGATGGTTACTTTTTTGGCTATAACTCAAAAGGCGTTGCAGTGCTTCATGGAAGCAATCAAAGCCTAGTTGGAAAGAACCTGTACAACATGAAAGATGAAAATGGTTTGCCGGTTATTCAGGAAATCATTCGTTCGGCAAAAGAAGGGGATGGCTATCTAGAATTTTCTTGGAATAAACCCTCTTTGCACCATGCTGCGCCCAAGCTTGGTTATCAGCAATACCTACCTAAATGGGATTGGATAATTGGTACGGGTGTATACGTTGATGATATTGATAACCAAATAGCGAAGTATCAGCACCAGAAAAAAGCGCAACTCGCTTCTCAAATGTGGTCTGCCATTGTTTTATCGCTTGGTGGATTATTGATTACTGTGATTGTGGTGAGCGTGTTAGTCTCTCGAGGTGTATTACCTATCAAACATCTTGCGGAATCATTACAAGGAATGGCGTCAGGGGATGGTGATTTGACGGCTCGTCTAGCGGTTGAAAGCCAAGATGAAATTGGTGATGCAGCCCGCGCATTTAACTCCTTTGTCGCTAAAATACAAAAAATGATGCAGAACGTCAGTCGCGCAGAGGCCGGTATTGAAATCGCTGTGACGAAATTAAATCAGCAAACACAATCTGCAGATAGGCAAATGAGCGAACACAGTTTGGAAACAGATAAAGTCGTTACTGCAGTGACGGAAATGAGTGCTACTGCGCGCGAAGTTGCGCAAAATACCAATTCCACCGCGCATTCAATAGAAGCGGCAAATCAGAGAATATCAGAAGCACAAGTTGAAGTGGATGAAGCAGTACAAGGCATTAGTGCTTTAATCCACGAAGTAGAGGTAACCTCCTCTGCGATAGGTGAGCTGCAACAGCATGCGACCAGTATTACTAAGGTGTTGGGTGTGATTGGTGAGATTGCTGAACAAACTAATCTACTGGCGCTCAATGCTGCAATAGAGGCTGCTCGAGCTGGTGAACAAGGAAGAGGCTTTGCTGTGGTTGCCGATGAAGTTCGCTCTTTAGCAAGTCGTACTCAAGACAGTACGCAAGAGATCAATAATATGCTCAAAGAGCTTAATCAAGGTGTAGAAAAAGCGGTAAAAAGTATGCAGCTAAGCCAGCACCGAGGTGAAAAGACTTCCCAGGATTCTGAGAGAATCCGTCAAAGTTTATTGGGTATGGCGGAATCCATCAGTGTGATTCAAGAGATGGGGATCCAAACCGCTTCTGCTGCCGAAGAGCAAAGTTTAGTCTCTGAGGAAATTAACCAAAACCTCGTCCATATTCAGCAGATTGTGAATGAATTGGGGGATGGCGTGAAAGAGTCCGTCACTATTGGTCAGCAGTTATCGCTTTCTGGTGACGAAATGAGAGAGTTGGTCAGTAACTTTAAGGTCGCGTAATCGTTAATTTGGAAATAGATAATTGTATGGGGATGATTTATTAGTGAAGTCGCTCGAAGGTTAAAAATTGGAATCTTGAGTCTGCTATGAGTGTTTGTCTTTATTAGGGCTGGTTGCTCTGGAGTCATAAGATGAAGTTAAAACACTTGCCGGCAGACTCTCTGCCTAGAGAAAAGCTCTTGCAGCGAGGCGCTGATTCGCTCAGTGATGCCGAACTCTTAGCGATATTTCTGCGAACTGGGACAACAGGGATGAATGTCTTAGTGCTTGCTGACCAATTGTTAAAAGATTTTGGATCACTACGTGCACTCTTCTCTTCATCCCAAGAAGAGTTCTGCCAACGTAAAGGGTTGGGTGTTGCTAAGTATGTGCAACTCCAAGCCGTAATCGAGATGACCCAGCGTTATTTGTCAGAGACGCTTCAACGCGGTGAAGCTTTGACAAGCCCACAGCAGACTAAACTTTATTTATCAAGCCGTTTACGCGATCGCCAAAGAGAAGCCTTCTACTTGCTATTCCTCGATAATCAGCATCGAGTGATAAAAGATGAAATCTTATTTGAGGGCACCATTGATTCTGCGTCTGTTTATCCGAGAGAAGTATTAAAAAGAGCGTTATATCATAATGCGGCGGCTGTCATTTTGGCGCATAACCACCCATCAGGTGTGGCTGAACCTAGCCAGTCTGATCGGCGAATTACTCAACGTCTTGTTGAAGCACTCATGCTGGTAGATATTCGAGTATTAGACCATTTTGTGGTTGGAGACGGTGAAGTTATCTCATTTGCTGAAAGGGGTTGGATTTAAAATAAGCAGATTAGTGATGAAAAATGCATGAGTTAGGGTAAAAAAAGAGCAATGGTTGGTGACGCCTGAATGGATTTTTTTGAATAAAATAAAAAAAATTTTTAGGCGAAATGATCGCTTTGAGAAAAATTAACATGAAAAAACAAAGCGCTTTGTCATGATTACACAGCTTAGGTCAAAAAATCCCAACTTTATAAAGAGCATCATGGGATTAGGATTAGGCAACCGATGACTTTTTCCCTTGTTAGTTGGCTAAAATCTGATACTATTCGCAAACATTTTTAAACACTAATCAGCTCGCCAGAGAAAAAAAGATCAGGGAATCCTTCAAAAAGGATCTGTTCGGGTCTTGAGCAATGCATGGCAAGTTAGTATAATGCGCGACCTTTGATAGCCTTGTATGGATTTTCCATATTGGTTTTTAACCTCAACTTCTTAAATTTTAGAGATAGAGGTTCGGCCAGCAAGCAAGGTTGATATCGAGCTGAAACGATTTGGAGAAGACATTCATGTCCCGAGTATGCCAAGTAACTGGTAAGCGTCCAGTAACGGGTAACAACCGTTCACACGCACGAAATGCTACTAAGCGTCGTTTTCTGCCGAACCTACAAACTCATCGTTTCTGGGTAGAGAGCGAAAAACGTTTTGTTAAACTACGTCTATCTGCTAAAGGCATGCGTATCATCGATAAGAAAGGTATTGATACCGTTCTTACTGATATCCGTGCACGTGGCGAAAACGTTTAAGAGGAATTGAACCATGGCTAAAGGCATTCGTGAGAAAATTCGTCTAGTATCTTCTGCAGGTACTGGTCACTTTTACACTACTGACAAAAACAAACGTAACATGCCAGGCAAATTCGAGATCAAAAAATTTGATCCAGTAGTTCGCCAACACGTTATTTACAAAGAAGCGAAAATCAAGTAATTGATTGCTTTTTTGCAGAGTGTAATAAAACCCAACCAATAGGTTGGGTTTTTTATTGCCTATCATCTAGCTTTGGTTATAGTTATTTCTTAGTTTCATAGAGTTAACTGACTGACCACCTAGAGAGGATAATATGCGAGTACCACCAGCCCGTCGTCGCCGTTGGAATAATATACTCATCATATTGGTTATCGTATTTATCGGTTTACTCAACCTACCGACAATAATCAAAACCTACCTTATTGAGCCTCAAAGTCACCAACAACCCCAATATCCCCATGTCTTGAATCCGGCAAAATCACTAAAAGAGATGAACTTCACTCACTATACATTAGTGAAAAAGTCACAACACTGGCATTCAGACAAGATCCTACCTATAACTGCAGATCAATTAGTGGAGCATTGGCTGGAACTTAGCGGCACTGTGATTGATGAAAAGACCTTTCATTCGATAGAAGATACCCTAGGTAACCCCGGTACCGTTGAAGTGTGGTACGACGATCAGGAAGAGCCTCAAAGGATCACATACTACCAAGGCCAAAAGTTTTGGGTATTCAAAACATGGCAAAACCGGTGGGTGGCTATTTCGGTCGATAAAAACTACATCATTCCTACTCTGACCAAATCGGTATCGTTCTGAGTAGTGAAGCGGTAGACTAATCGAAAAAATAAGTACAAAAGGGAAGTATTATGCCTGAATTACCTGAGGTAGAGGTTAGTCGACTTGGTATTTCACCCCATCTAGTGGGCGAAAAAGTGAAACGAATCGAAGTTCGGGCGCCGAAATTGCGTTGGGAAATCCCTTATGATCTGAAAAAATTAGAAGGGCAAGTGATTCGTGATATTCGCCGCAGAGCAAAGTATTTATTGCTGGAAACGGACGTTGGCACTGCAATAGTGCATTTGGGGATGTCTGGCTCGTTGAGAGTACTTGATGCACCGATTGAAGCCGGTAAGCATGATCATGTCGATCTGTTTATGTGTAATGGTAAAGTTTTACGTTATAACGATCCTCGTCGATTTGGTGCTTGGCTCTGGTGTGAAAAAGGGGCCAGTCATCAAGTGTTAGCTAACTTAGGTCCTGAGCCGCTTAGCGAAGGTTTCACTGCTAAATATATGCATGAGCGAGCGCAAGGAAAACGCGTCGCGATTAAACAATTTATTATGGATAACAAACATGTCGTTGGCGTAGGCAATATCTATGCAAACGAATCTTTGTTTACATCGGGCATCTTACCGACTCGAATGGCGGGGTCTATCACTGCTAAAGAGTGGCAAATGTTGGTGAGCGAAATAAAGTCCGTTTTGGCCTATTCGATTCAACAAGGCGGTACGACGTTAAAAGATTTTGCTCAAGCAGACGGTAAACCAGGCTATTTTGCTCAAGAATTGCGAGTCTACGGTAAAGGTGGAGAGCCTTGTCCTGTGTGTGGAGCGTTGATACAAGAGCAAAAAATTGGGCAGAGAAATACGTTTTTTTGTAGAATTTGCCAACACTAAATATTGTTATAACAGATGAATAAATAAACTTAGATTGAGTAAAGAGAATGAAATATCTTGTTACGGGAGCCGCTGGCTTTATCGGTTCCTCAGTTGTTGAGCGTCTTTGTGCCTTGGGCCATCAAGTTATCGGTATTGATAATTTAAATGATTATTACCCCGTATCGCTTAAACTGGATCGTTTAAAACGTATTGAGCATCGATTGTTTCGTTTTATTGAATTAGATTTAGCTGATCGAGAGGGAATGGCAAATCTATTTAGTGAACAAAAATTTAATCGAGTCATCCATCTTGCAGCCCAAGCAGGCGTTCGTTACTCAATTGAAAACCCGATGGCGTATGCGGATAGTAATTTAATCGGTCATCTAGCGGTATTAGAGGGATGTCGACATAATAAGGTTGAACATCTCATCTATGCTTCATCAAGTTCTGTGTATGGGCTAAACCGCAAGATGCCATTTGATACCTCAGATTCAGTCGATCACCCGGTCTCTCTTTATGCGGCAACTAAAAAATCGAACGAGATGATGGCTCATAGTTATTCTCATCTTTATGATGTTCCAACGACTGGATTACGCTTTTTTACCGTGTATGGTCCTTGGGGCCGACCAGATATGGCATTATTTAAATTTACCAATGCCATTATGAAAGGTGACAGCATCGATGTGTATAACAATGGTGATATGCAGCGAGATTTCACCTATATAGATGATATCGTCGAAGGTATTTTGCGTATTCAAGACGTTGTGCCGACTCGAGATGCACATTGGACCGTAGAAGATGGCACCCCAGCAACCAGCTCAGCCCCTTACCGTATTTATAATATTGGTCATGGTAGCCCTGTAAAACTGATGGACTATATTGAGGCTTTAGAAGAAGCACTTGGCGTTGAAGCAAAGAAAAACTTTATGCCAATGCAACCAGGGGATGTGTATGCGACGTATGCGGATACAAAAGAACTCTTCGCAGTAACTGGTTATAAGCCTAAAGTTGGTGTTAAAGAAGGTGTTAAAGAATTTGTTGCTTGGTATAAGCAATATTATCAATAACATAGACTTCATAATATGAATGATTTTATTTGATCTTCGATATTGTATTGGATTGTCAAATTATATTAAAATTCCTGACATAAAAATGTAAATTTATGTCAGGTGGTTTGTGTTAGTTAATAATGAAAAAAGTATAAGAGAAATACTTAATCAGTCAGAAAATATTATTGTATACAGTGATCGAACGTATACAAACTCATGGAGAAAAACTTCAATTATCGATAATAAATATGTATTAAAGGAATTTGATTATAAAAATAAGAGAAAGAATAAAGTGTGGGATGTTGAGTACAATGTTATTCAGCATTTGAAGAAAAAATCAATCTTATGTCCTGATAATATCGCTATTGTCACTAATGAATCCAACAAAAGGATCAAGGCTAAGTACCTGAAAAGCATATTACAAGGTTCTGTGAGCTCAACTTACACAATAGATATTATAAAACCTATCTCACAAGCTATTCATGAGCTTCATCAACATGATGTATTAGTAATAGATGCTAAGTGTGATAATTTCGTCAAAGTAAAAAACAATTATTATGCATTCGATTTCGGTATGGCGAAGATTGCTCGATATAATTCACTTTATTTTAAGATAATGAGAGGGTGGGAATTTTTCAGAATACGTAAAGAAATGGGTAATCAAGAACTTTTCTCTCAATTTCTTC
Organism: Vibrio eleionomae; assembly: GCF_009874545.1. Taxonomy (NCBI): domain Bacteria; kingdom Pseudomonadati; phylum Pseudomonadota; class Gammaproteobacteria; order Vibrionales; family Vibrionaceae; genus Vibrio; species Vibrio eleionomae. Next base: position 11,402 of record NZ_WEKT01000069.1, read on the forward strand.
ATTCTTATATGCAAGTCTCTAATACCTCTTCTTATAGTATTATCCCTTTTATTAAAGTCTACGATATCAAGGAAAGGTTCAAGCAGACAAGACGTCAATATAAGCAATCCATAAGGGGATTAGTTAGGCGTTAGTAGTCGGTGAGGATAAGTATTTTTGTAGTTTTGACGTGAATTGTCACTAATATCACTATCTTAACATTCTCTAATATTTCCCAATTGGCAGGTGTCATTTTTCTGTAGTATTCTTGAAACATATCATGACACCTTAGTCGTGTTAGCAGTAAGAATCTTTGTATGTAGTTCTTACCCACGATGATTGAGTTGAATATATGTCTGGCCGTTTGGATAGACGAGTGTTTGAAAGTGAGTAGACTATGCAGGAAATCTGTCACAAAAAGGTCAACCTCGATACCAGCTTACTGCTTGGGGCTGGTAACGAACGACTATGTTTTATTCATCCTGATAATGAGCTCTTGTGTATTAAGGTAACGAAACCTGGCGTTTTTCATCGCTCGCAGAATGTGATTGAGCAACAGTATTTCAATTACCTGAAAGAGCAAAATGTTCCGTTCACATACTTACCGGAATATCATGGTGTGGTTGAAACCAACTACGGCACGGGGTTAGTTTTTGACCGTGTTGTTGATTGTGATATCCGACCTGCCCAAAGGCTTGATAAGATGCTCGCTGAAAAACAAATTAGCAGTGCTCAAGCTAGCCATGTCATTGAGGAGTTACAACACTATTTGCTGAAATACGGCATTATGGTGGGAGATATCAATCCGGACCAAATTTTAGTCAAAACAGAAAACAAGAGTCTAAAACCCTACATAATCGATGGAGTGGGGCCTCGGCGCTTGGGGATGAAATCTTTTATTTATACTAGGGTTGGCTTTATGGCTCGGTATAAATTAAGAAAAAACTGGCCAAATTTGATTCATCGATTAGGGCTTAAGCACGCTTAAACCATGTGCCTTAAGCCCGGGGCTATTTAAGCATTCTGCGCAAACAGAATATGTTTAAATGCACGATCGATTCTTTCTGCCGTTTGCCGGTAGGTGTAAGAAGGGAAAAGTTTTCCTACTTTGATAAAATTGGCAAACCCAATCCCATCAATCAAAATCAACTCATATCCACCAGATCTATTCTCTCGAATACAGATATTTTGCAAGCGCATATCGGTTACGGAAACGGGGATAGATAAAAGTTTGTCCCGAAATGCCCAAGCCGCTTCTTTGAGTTTATTTAGATCAACACTGTTTTCTTTATTGAGTGTCGCGAGTAAGGTGTCAGCAATTTCACCATTTTTATCAAGAACCAATTCGCATTCTAATCCGGGGCCTTTAGATGTCTCTACCCAAGAAAGAGGAAGTGCTACAGGTAATTCTTTTCCTATCAAATACTTTTTAGCGTAACGATACTCCCTGATGCTTTCATCTACACGACGTTTTTTGTTATAACGAATCTTTATACAGCGATCGGGTTTTTCTGGGTGCTGAAAACATTGCCTCTCAGACCCCTGACCGATTAACTTGGCCTTGGATAAATCAATCACGACTTCACCTTTTGAGCGATAGCCTTAGCGACCGCTGGTGGAACAAACTCTGAGATTTCCCCACCATGAATCGCGACTTCACGCACGATAGAAGAAGAAAGGAACATATACTCTTCTGTTGGGGTGAGAAAAATACTTTCTAACTTAGGGGCGAAGCGGCGATACATATTGGTAAGGCCAAATTCGTATTCAAAATCAATAGTCGTTCTTAACCCTCGAATTAAGATATCGACTTTTTCTTGTTTGACGAAGTCAATTAATAAGCCAGAAAACCCCTGAACGCTAACGTTACTTAGGTGTTGTGTGGCTTGGCCTGCTAATGCAACACGTTCGTCCAAGGTAAACATCGTATTTTTCGACGGACTGGCAGCGATACCCACTACAACGTGGTCAAACATAGCCGCAGAGCGCTGAATTATATCAAGATGCCCATTTGTTAATGGATCGAACGTCCCTGGATAAATTACTTTTTTAATCATGACGTTATTTAATATTTTTATATATGTTGTAATAAAGTTGAGCGGTATGCTCAATTTTGAATTCTTGTAATTTATGTCGAGAGCCAGCGATTAATGAGGTGCGTAATTTAGGATCCTCTTTTATCGCTACAATGGCTTTTGCTAGCTCGTTACTGTTTCCGGGGTCAATGAGTAGTCCTGAAACATGATCTTCTATGATGTCAGGAATACCGCCAGCACGTGTTGCTGCCACTACCAGTCCGCTATTTAACCCCTCCAAAATAACTGAGCCAAGCCCTTCAGAGTATGATGGATGCACTTGCATATCTGCGGCGGCAAACCACGTCCCCATGTTACTCTGTTTTCCCATAAATGATAAGTTGCTAATGGACGCTGCTTGCTCTTCTAAAATTGAGCGTTCCTTGCCATCGCCAAGTAGAGCAAAATGAATGTCTGGATGAGAATTCTCGAGTTGTTTTGCTGCATTAATCGTAACGTCGAATCCTTTATGCTTAAGCATATTAGCCGCTTGTATGACTAAAAACTTATGCTCGAAACGTTTACGGATAGCTTTAACATCTTGTTCGATAACAGGATAGGTGACAGGGGAGCTCGGTATTTTATAAATTGAAGCGTTAGGATAAGCCGCCTTGATGCGGCTTACGATTTCGTCACTTAGTCCAACTAGGGCAGATGCGCCTGAATAGGCTTGAGTAGCAAGCCATTTTTTCTTTAAAGGGTTATCGATGCGGCGAGTGACAATATAGGGAATACCAAATAGTTTAGATTGAATCCAAGCCCAGTAGATTGCTCTTCCTTCGTGGACATGGATTAGTTGGCATCCTTCAGTGGCCGATTTTGCATGGCCTAGTAAATAATGAGTAACCAAAACCAGTTTGCAATTAAGCTTTTTAATCGCGTCAGAAAATGGGCTTTTTGGGTTGGCAACCACAGTGAGCTCATAACCTAGCTCAATTTGCTGTTTAATTAACTGCAGGGTTTGGTTTTCCCCACCATGATACCCAGAAGCAAGATTGATGTGGCAAATCTTCATGGTCATTACCAAACTTTATTAAAGTCTTCTTGCTCGAGGACTTTAGGATCACGTTGATACTCTAATAACTTGGCATATTTTAAGTAGCTATTAATAGAAGCACTGAGTGCGACTGTCATTCCGTCTACGCCACCAAGAAAGCCTTTTTGCATAATATATTTACGAACGAATGCACTTAGGCCATGCGTAAAAGGAGATAGTGAATTAGCGCGTTTCCCCTTTTGATACATAATCTTAGCTGCACGGCCACTGAAATTACGTCCAGGCTTAGCAAACAGCTGACCAATATTTTCAAAAGAGTAGTGAATAAGGTCGCAATTCAAATGTTGAGGAGCATTTGCTTGAACGGAAGCGTGCTGTTTAACTTCAGAGAACTTGGTTTTTTGACGGTTATATAAACGAATACAGTAGTCTGGGTACCAGCCACATTGTTTAATCCAGCGACTGCCTATGTAATTGCGACGACGGAATGCAAACGCATCATGATGGGTATCGGTTAAGTTCAACTGTTTAATTTGCTCTATGGCTTCATCAGTCAAACGCTCATCGGCATCAATGCTGAGAATCCAATCATTACTGGCATGAGGCAAGCCTACATTTTTTTGGAAACCATCCCCTAAATACGCTTGTTCAACGACAATCGCTCCCATTTCTTTGGCGATAGTTTGAGTATCATCGGTACTGAGTGAATCGACTATGATAACCTCGGAGCACACAGTCTGCAGTGATTGAATGCATTCTCGAATATTTTTGGATTCGTTTAATGTAATGACAATACCTGTAATCATTCTTTTTCTCTCTCAAGGCCTAAGTGTGATTTTAGGCTGATGGATGTTCAATATTTTCGTCGTCGCAGTGATAACAAATGGCAAACTACAGCGTAGCGTTGAAGACGACATAATGACTAATATTTGTCTCATAATGCGATGAAAGTGAGCAATATTAGCGATTTTAGCGCCATAAGTCTCCAATAACCTTATTAAACATGGTGATCACTTGTTGCGGCTTAATACGTTGCATTGCTGTTTCGTCTTTAACTCGGGTACGCCAATCAAGTTGCTCTAATGGCTTATGATGTTCTTCTGCTATTGCCTCTTCATAAGCAGAAACAACGTAATCGCGGTAATTATACGGACCAGTACGTTCAGGGTTGTGATGGGCATACAAACCGATCACGGCCGTTCCCATCGCGTTAGCCATATGGGCTGGCCCTGTATCGGGTGCGATAACTAAATCAGCGTTATCCAATAAGGCGAGCATTTGCTTGATAGAGCTTTGGCCGACAACATTAGTGACTGGAGATGAAAGCTTTGCTATCACTTCGGCACAAAGTTGTGTTTCTACTGGTGAGGGGCTTCCAGCTAAAATGACATGAAAACCTTTACGCTGAGCATGCTCTATCACCCGAGCATAACCCTGTGCTGTCCAGTTTTTGTAGGCTTTACTGGCTCCAGGAACAATGACCACATTTTTTTTCTGCTGATCAATGACTTGGTTAGCCCAGTTGGCATCTTCTTTTTGATAAGGGATCGACCATTTAGGTGTCATGTCCTTCACCCCTAAGCACGTACCAAAAGCCAATAAGCCGTCGAGGACATGAGGAGTGACAGGAGAGGGAACCTTCACATTGGTAAACCAAGTTTGAAAATCTTGACTACGAGTGGCGTCGAATCCCAATTTATATTTAGCTTTGATCCCTAATGTGGCAATACTGGCACGCAGTGCATATTGCATATGAAGTAAGGCATCAAATTCTCGGCCTTTAAGTGATGCCCATAAGGTTTTGTATCCTTTCCATCCCTGTTTTTTATCAAAAACGATGACTTCAATACCAGGTAAATCACTAATTAAATGTGCTTCAAGTTTACCTGTGATCCAAGTGATTTTCGTTTTCGGCCATGTACGTTGAATGGCTTGAATAGCGGCAACGGTATTACAAACATCACCGATGGCAGAAAGCCGCAACACACATAGCGATTGCGGAGCAGAGGTAAACAAAGTCATTAGGTACTCACTTCGAACTTTTGTCGTTGGAATTATCCTCAAGGGAGCGGATTATTTTACCGCGTATTCCATATGAATTCAGAGTTAGGATAACCGGAAGGATTATACCTGTCATTGTTTCCTCAAATTGTCACCATGGTGTTGGGTTTTGTGATATTTAAGGAATAGAAGTTGAATTCTATTGTGACTGAGTCTGAGCGTCTACTCTCAAAAGGAGAAATGTATCGAATAACGTGCGAACGATGCCATTAACCAAGGTGTTATCTTGAGGTTTTTCATTTTATATTAATGATTTTATTATTGATTTTGTGAATCCTCACTTGGGCCACCCTTATAAGTTTACTTCAGCAATACATTTTATAAACTGTGTTAGAATACGTCGGTTATCAGACACCTATGCTTATGATAAATCAGCAAAGTAGTGAGGAAATCGCGTGAATCAAGTACTGCAACAAGGCAATCAAACCATTTGGTATGACGATGAATTATTATCGGATGGACCTGCGCGTTGTTTTGATCCTGAATACTGGCAGCAACAAGGTAAGGTTACCGGTTCTGCTCAAGGTCGCGGTACAACTTGGTTTGTTCAATTACCTGATCTCGAAGCTGCATTGAGACATTATCGTCGCGGGGGCTTATTTGGTAAGTTTGTAAAAGACCAGTATTGGTTCTCTAGCTGGGAAAAAACTCGTAGCTATCAAGAGTTTGAACTTCTTCAATGTTTACAAAATGCGAATGTTAATGTTCCTCGTCCTATCGCTGCAAGAGCCGTAAAATGTGGCTTTTTATATCGTGCTGATTTATTGAGCGAAAAAGTGCCCAATGCTCAAGATTTAGTGGACATTTTACAGAATAGGGTTCTTAATAAAGAAATCTATCAAGAGATAGGTAAAATGATTCGGCGTATGCATAATGCAGGCGTGAATCATACTGATCTTAATATTCACAATATCTTAATCGACCAATATCAGAAGGTTTGGATTATTGATTTTGATAAATGTGGGTTTGCTCCTCAATCCGATCAATGGCAACAAAAAAACCTCGAACGTCTACAACGCTCCTTTCTCAAAGAGCAGCCGCATTTTTTTGAACCATGGTCTCTTGAGTGCTGGTCATGGCTGATGGATGGCTATGACTCATCTTTTCAATAGGACTGTCAGTTTTAATTGATAAGCCACTATAAATCATGGTTTTTCATCTCCTTACTTTATTACAGTAAAGAGTGAAACTATGGTTAATGGATTATAGGTTTTATCATTCAGTTGCGACCACTTACCGTTTCTCTAATACATTTCAAGTGGGAGTACTGCAAAAAGGTTTCCTGCTATGAAAGATTTCAAGGGCAAGCTAAGAACGCTTGGGCTTTTTGCATTGATTAATGCACTGATTGCGATAGTGATTGCAACCAGATATTTTCAATATTTACCTGTCATTCCCACAGATTCTCTTGGTTTAACCTTCTTGGTGACATCCGTATTAAGCCAAATGTCTTTGCTTGCTGGAATCCTTGCCCTTATCGGCATACCATTTCTGATATTACCTTCTCGATGGGTTCGCTGGGTGTTAGCGCTGATTGCTACCCTTGCTTTGTCACTCTTGGTTATTGATACCTTCGTATTTGCTCAATATCGTTTCCACATTAACTCTGTCGTGTTGCAGTTAATTATGTCGGGACAAGTGGTGTCTTTTGCGGTTGTCACTTGGGTAAAAGTTGTTGGCTGTGCCGTCGCTGTTTTAATCATCGAACGATGGCTGGTCAGTTTTGCTGAAAATAGGATGCAGCAACTGCGTTTTCGTTATGGAAAAGCATTTTGCTGGTTTATTTTTGTCTGCTTACTCACTTCAAATGCCATTCATACTTGGGGATCGGCAAATGGCCGTCAATCAGTGCTGATGACCGATCGCTATCTGCCACTTTTTTATCCTTTAACCGCCAATTCGCTCATGAAGAAAATGGGCTGGATTAATCCTGAAGTCGTCGCTGAAGCTAAATCTTTAAAAGGGAAAAAGCGCAGTGATCTTAATTATCCTCTATCTCCATTAGAGACTGAACGGGTTAATAAACCACTCAATGTTCTATTTTTGGTCATTGATTCATGGCGTTATGACAGTTTTACCCAAGATGTGGCCCCTAATCTATGGAAGTATGCGCAGCAGGGAAGGATTTATGACAACCATATTTCCACAGGTAATGCGACGAGAGCGGGTATTTTCGGTCTGTTTTATGGCATTCCATCGACTTATTGGCAGGCTTTTTTAGCCAGTCAGCGTTCACCTGTTTTAATCGATAGATTGCAGCAGTTAGGGTATGACGTGGAAGCATTTACGTCTGCGAAATTGGATGGTATTCCGTTTGATAGAACGATATTCCGCCATGTTCCACATTTACGTTTAAATTCGGATGGTAATTCTCCTTCTGAGCGTGATCAGGATGTGAATCATGACTGGATGCAATGGTTTGAGCATCACGATAAATCCAAACCTAGTTTTTCGTTTATTTTTTACGATTCGCCACATGGGTATGACTTCCCAGACAATTACCCCCACAAGTTTCAGCCATACCTGAAAGATGTCGATTATTTAAAGTTGAACAACGATTTTGACGTTACGCCATTTATGAATCGCTATAAAACTGCCGTGCATTTTACGGACAGTTTAGCTGGTAAGGTGTTGGATAAATTGAAGGCGAGTGGTGAGTTAGATAACACCGTGGTCTTCATTACTGGCGACCATGGGCAAGAGCTGAATGATAATAAACTGAACTATTGGGGACATAACAGTAACTTTACTCCGTATCAGACTCATGTACCGTTTGTCGTATTAGCGCCTGGGCTAAAACATAGTGTGGAGACTAAAGTAACGAGCCATGAGGATGTGGCTCCTACGTTATTGCATTACTATTTAGGCGTTACTAACCCTATTGCAGATTACTCGACGGGGATTGATATGCTGGATCCTATCCAAGCACGTCCATGGGTTATTTCGGCAAAATATACTGGGTATGCGGTGATAACGGATAAAACGATTCTGGAAGTGAACTCCGCAACAGGAATGTATGAATTATTAGATAAAACCAATCGCCCTATTGAAGATAAACAACCCAACTTCCAGTACTTAAAAGGGGCATTGGAGCAAATCAGTCGATTCATTAAATAAAATCAGGCATGAGATCGCTGGGATAACCCCCTCTAACTCCCCCTGGAAGGGGGAGGACCAGATCGAGCTCGTGATGTGTTTCTGTACTTGGTTTGTTAGTTAGGTGAATGCAGGTTTTGCTGGTGGTTGAGCCAACAATATTCACTGGCGTTACAGAAAGTGGCGAACAAGCTCCCTCCCCTTGGGGAGGACCTGTTCGGGCGTACAAACCGGAGACATACTTTACAAAATGATCTGGAGACTGCGTTTACATAAGTCAAAACTCAAGTTATTCATCAAATATTCGTGATTTCTCCTCTAATTTCGACCAAAATAACCCCAATCGTTATTTTCGTGAGTTTAGGCAATGCTTAACTCCCAACCAGGTTGATACCCACTGATATGTTTCGAGCGCTGTACACTTTACTCATCACGTTAGTCTCGCCATTTTTCCTTTATTCATTACTCAAAAAGCATGCGGATAAACCTCATATTGGGAAACGCTGGAAAGAGTACTTTGGTTTTTGTGCACCAGTAACTCATACACAAGCCGATGAAATTATTTGGCTGCATACCGTGTCTGTCGGTGAAGTGTTAGGTGCGAGTGATTTTGTCCGAACATTAAAAAAATGTTCTCCAAATAAAACGGTAGTCTTGACGACAACCACCACGACCGGTGCTCAACAAGCTGAAAAGCTAGGAGATTTGGTCGAACACCGTTTTATGCCATTAGACTTTCCTTGGGCGATAAAGCGCTTTATTCGCACTATTAACCCTAGCCAATTGCTCATTATGGAAACAGAGTTATGGCCAAATACGTTGGCAGTTACCCATCAACAAGGGATTCCTATTTCCATCATTAATGCACGGCTTTCGGAGCGAAGTGCTCAGAGGTATCAAAAATTAGCGTCACTTGGCCGCTTTTTAGCGCGTCATATTCATCATATTTACTGTTTGCATCAAGATGATGCACAACGTTTTGCTCAACTGGGTTTTTCCCATGATCAATTATCGGTAACGGGGTCGTTAAAGTTTGATATATCGATATCTCCAGAGGACAAGGCCGCGGGGTTGTCTTTGAGAAATACAATCGGGCAACAGCGCCAAGTATGGATTGCTGCGAGTACCCACCAAGGTGAGGATGAAATCGTATTGAACGCTCATCAACATCTTCTTGAGAAATATCCTGATGCACTGTTAGTGTTAGTTCCTCGCCACCCGGAGCGTTTTCAATCGGTATTTGAGTTAGTTAAGCAAATGAAGCTTCGTGCCGTAAGAAGAACGCAAACAACAGAAATTGGTCATAATATACAAGTCTACTTAGCTGATACCATGGGCGAAATGAAGCAATTACTTGCGGCTTGCGATGTCTGTTTTATGGGCGGTAGCCTAATTGGAGACAAAGTTGGTGGGCACAATTTACTTGAACCCGCAGCGCTAGGATTACCAACCATAACAGGACCTAGTTATTTTAATTTTACCGATATTACGAATCAGTTATTAGTAGCCCAAGCAACTGTGGTGTGTGATTCAGCAGATTCGATTAGCCAACAGTTGATAACACTATTTAGTGAACCAGCAAACATCGCTGAGCAAGGTGCCCAAGCGCAGCAGGTGGTCAACCGTAACCGAGGCTCAATTAACAATACTTTAGCCGGATTATTTCCCCATGAAGAATCTTGATTACCAACATCCTTTAACACCAGACTGGCGATTGCCAACCCAAATTAATAAAAATGGGATGTTATCGTTTGATACGAGTGAACTACCTGAACTAACGAATGTGACTGTGCTACTTGAGTTTCAGTACACTTCGAGTAGTAAAAAGAAAATGGGACATATCGAAATGTCTCACCCATATATGACTCCGGAAGGTAGAGAGCATCAGCAATACTACGAAGCAGGGCAGAAGGGACGTCGTTATTTAAATTTATCGCAGTTTTCCGATCTGGCATCAGTCAAGCTAAAAGCCATAGATTGCCAAATGGATAGTGATGCTCATTTGTTGTTTTTTACCAATCCGTCACTTGAACAAGGTCCAACACTGATTATCGCCCCCCATGCGGATGATGCTGAATTAGCTGCTTATGGCCTTTATGCTAAGTGGCACCGTAATATCTGGATAGTCACGCTCTATGCTGGTGAAACTCTCCAGAAACTGGATAAGCAATATATCCCAGGGTTGGATGACAACATGGAAACAGGTATTCAGCGTAAAGCTGCAATCCGTAACTGGAATAGCATGACAACTCCACTTTTGGCTGGGGTACCTGAAAATCAACTCGTTTATTTAGGTTATACCGGGGTGACCGTTGAGAATTTATTAAATGAGCCAGAAAAAGCGGTTACGTATGGTGTGGGGCAGAGCGTTAACCCAACTGCATTTCGCCGTTTGAACCGTATCAGTTTATCTAACGACCTAGTTGGTGAGAACTCTCCACGGGCTATGGTATCTGAGTTAGCGGAATTATTGACCAGAATTCAGCCAGCAACGGTATTAGTCACAGACCCTGAAGTTGACCCTCATTTTGAGCATCGTGCTGCGGCACTCGCATTAGCGATGGCAATGGAGCAAAGCCAGTATCATCCACGTCATGTCTTAATGTATGTAAACCATTTACGAGGCATTCGAGATTTTCCTTATGGTCCCGAACATACTAATACAGCATTAGCGCCTTTCTTTAGTGAATATCAAAAGATCAAACATGTGAAAGTGTTTAGTCACCACCTCTCGTTAGAAGAGCAAAAAGCCAAAGTGGTTTCATTTGATACCATGCACGATCTTAAAGCTAATTTAAAATTTGATAAGAAGTTGAAGCGCTGGTGGAAGGAAAAACGGTTTGGTTACGGGTATCGTTATTACGGCAACCATACGTATTTTCAAACACATATCAAAGCGGCTGAGGTCTTTACTGTCGTCGAAGGGCTGCAATTCCAGCAGCAATTACTGCAAACCACCTAGAAATAATCACTTTATTATCAGCGAATACTGGACCAGATCGAGCTTGGAATTTATTGACCACTACAGATGTGTTTGGTCTGTTGGTTCATTGAACGTTGAAGTATCCGCGATCGTTGAACCAGCTCCCTCCCCTTGGGGAGGGGGATACCAGCAAGCCCGTGGGTGAGGGAATCGTTGAACATATTGAGCGTGTCGTTGTGTTAATTAACAGCATGAATTTACGAATAAAATTAGCCACGAGATCGTTGAGGTAACCCCTGTACAAAGTGGACATCGTTTACGTTTTAAACCGGGGACATGGTTTACACCTGTCCCTAGCTTAGTCGAACAATTCTCTTCTGTCTTTCATCCAATAATCCTATTTTCATGAAGGAAAAATAGACT
>NZ_WEKT01000007.1:0-146121 GCF_009874545.1 Vibrio eleionomae
CTTATTAATTATCAATGAACCATAGACCCTGATGTATCCAGCTATCTGCTCTGAGAAAATGACACTTAAAATAAAATTTTTTTACTCAGCCGGAACTCTTTTATCGTTGGGCAGTCCTAACTTATGTGATTAACAAACCGAGAGCGACATACGCAAGCTCATGCAAAGTGCTTGGCTTACCTATTCTGCTTAAGTGTTTTTTTCATCGTGAAAAACTGTCAGTTTGCTGTTTTTCCTATTAACTCCTACGTTTGTATATGCCCAGTTCGTGTTGTTCTGGGTATTTTTTTGTCTGTTGATCATCGTGTTACTAACGATCAACTTGGCGAGATGAGCCCAATCAGTGATGTTAATATCCCACCTAAACTGGCTCTGGTTTCAAATGACAACCTACCCAAACACGAATTCCCCTGTCGCTGATACAGTATCTTGAAGGTAGCGTGAGAGGCACATTTTAGAATCGTGTATATTGCGGTACCTTAAGTATATACTTCAACCTCATTACGTTTTTCTCACTTGCTAGCATGAAACTTAAGCACACACCCGTTACCCGACACTGTTGTAGTAATATCGAATTTTATCTCAAACGAGACGATTGGCTTCATCCGCAATTTTCCGGCAATAAAGCGCGTAAATTTATGGCGCTGCTTGATGATACCCTGCCCCATATCGAGACACTGATTGGTTATGGCTCACCACAAGCGAACTCTCTCTACTCCATGGCAGCTTTGGCAAATCTCAAACAGTGGCAACTCCGTTTCTATGTGGACCACATTCCCAGTTGGTTAAAACAGCACCCGAATGGTAATTACCGTGCAGCATTAGAACTCGGAGCCGAGCTAATTGAAACACGTCCAACGTTTGATTGCGCCCCAGAACACTACCTCAATGATTATAAGGTCAAAGATAATGAGTTACTGGTTCCGGAAGGAGGCCGTAGCCCTATCGCCAAACAAGGGGTGACACAGTTAGCAACAGAAATTTTAGAATGGACCAGCCAACAACCTGCCAGTCACTGGGTCGTTGCACTGCCATCGGGTACTGGCACGACATCACTGTATCTTCACCAAACGCTGAAAGAACATCATATAGAGGTGGTGACTTGCTCATGTGTCGGTGGAGATGAGTATCTGATTCAACAATGGCAAGAGCTGGGAGCTGATGACTTCCCTTCCATACTTAACCTTGGGAATAAACATCACTTCGGCAAACTGTATGAAGCGGATTACCTCATGTGGCAAAAACTCCAAGCGCAAACTGAGGTTGAATTTGATTTACTTTATGACCCTTTCATGTGGCGTTGCTTAGAAACGTGGTGGCCAACGCAAAACAACAAACAACTGCTTTATATTCACCAAGGTGGAATTCTGGGTAACGAAAGTATGCTTCCTCGTTACCAACGCAAGTATCGGTCGTGTTGATTCAAAGCGACCTAGCGCGGTTAATATCTATACCCAAATGACCTCAAGATGCAGGATTCAGAGCTTCATCAACGAGCCTAGGTCAAGCTCAATCACGGCAGGAATGGTCATTCCCTTTTAACGTGATTGGGCGCAGAAATAGGTTTGTTGATGAGCTCCCGAAGGGCGAGTTTTATTCGCTCCTAGGCTGTGTTACTGATTTTCTACGTAGAATGACTATGTCTTCAAATCAGTGCCTTGCCTAAGAGCGAATACATTCTCGCTGAAACAGCATCTTGAGGTTACTTGGGTATAACCCCCCACTTAAACCTCATCACCGATTCACACATAAACCATTATGTGTGAACTCACTCATCTAAATCTTCAAAATTTCGCCAAACCAGGCAAATAACTACATTTTAATAAAGGTTATGATTACTTGGATGTCGATATTATTCCTCAGCAACATAAAGTCATAGTGCTTTTCATTTCTATACCCAAATACCATTGGATAAGGATATTTGGGTATAGATTGTTGATTTATTAAGGAGTTTTATTATGTCATTTGCACTAAAAATGCCTAAGCTCTGCTTAATGGGTGTCGGAGCGATTGAAGATGCAGTGAACGAGTTGAGCCAGCAAGGAATAGAGAAAGTATTGCTAGTGACCGATCACACCCTGACTGAATTAGGTATTGTAGACCCAGTGATTAATGCGCTAAAAAATAACAAGATTAACTATTCGTTATTTGATCAAGTGACCCCGAATCCCACGGTCACTCTCGTTAATCAAGGGCTAGAACAGTATCAGCAAGAGCAATGTAAAGGGTTTGTCGCCGTCGGTGGTGGTAGCCCAATCGATTGTGCCAAAGCCATTCGTATTATGAGCACCAACCCAGGATCAATCACTGATTACGAAGGGGTTAATCAAGTCAAAAATACGGGGGCGTATTTTGTAGCTGTTAATACCACCGCAGGCACCGCTGCCGAAATGACATCTAATTCGGTCATCACCGATGAAAATGCTCAGAAGAAAATGGTGATCATCGATGACAAACAGATCCCAGATATCGCCGTCAATGATCCGACACTGATGCTAGATCTTCCTGCCAGTGTTACAGCGTCAACAGGCATGGATGCATTAACTCACGCGATAGAAGCGTATGTCTCTGCAGGGCAACACACCTTAACAGATCCAACGGCTTTAGAAGCAATCCGTCTTGTTCATCAATGGCTACCGATTGCGGTGAAAGATGGCAAAAATTTAGAAGCTCGCGATAAACTTGCCTGCGCAGAATACTTGGCGGGTATGGCATTCAATAGTGCAGGCCTAGGGTTAGTTCACGCGATGGCTCACCAACCGGGCGCGACACATAACTTAGCCCATGGTGTATGCAACGCTATTTTGTTGCCTATTGTCAGTGAATATAACGCCCAATACGTACCAGAACGCTTTTGTAACGTTGCGGCGGCGTTGGGGGGTAATGTCACGAACTTAAGTGCTGCCGAAGGAGCACAGCAGTGCATCAACATGATTCGATCACTATCAAGTCAAGTTGGTATTCCTCATGGCTTTAGTGAACTCGGTATTAAAGAGCAAGATATTCCACAATGGATCGATAAAGCTTTGGCCGACCCTTGTTTAGGCTGCAACCCTCACCAACCGACCGCAGATGAAGTTTACCATTTGTATAGTGAAGCGTTATAAATCCTCATCACTTAACGCAAAAGGTCCCTTTCGGGACCTTTTGTTAGAGTTTGTTAATATTGCATATATTATTTCAAACGGAACTGTTTAATGAGGTCGTCCAATTGCATAGCCTGCTCGGTTAACTCTTTCGCGGCTTCAGCACAACTATCTGAGTTGGTACTATTTTGCTGTGTGACTTCATCAATCTGACCAATGCCTAAACTCACTTGATCAGCACCAGCCGACTGCTCACTTGCAGCCTGAGCAATTTCTCCAACCAAGGAAGAGACCTGCCCAGCTCCCGTCACAATCTCTTGTAGCGATTGCACCGTTTGTTTCGACAGTTCAATACCACGGTTAGTTTTCTCTGCCGATTTCGAGATAAGTTCTGACGTTTGCTGCACCGCTTGTGCACTGCGACCGGCAAGTTGGCGAACTTCATCAGCCACCACTGCGAAGCCACGACCATGTTCCCCCGCCCGAGCCGCTTCAATAGCTGCGTTCAAAGCAAGTAAGTTGGTTTGCTCAGCAATCGACTCAATCGTACGAATGATGTTGTTGATGTCATTACCAGAAGCCTCGATATCCTCCATCGCGGTTTGTAACTCAGTCATCAGATGGTTACCTTCATTGGCTGTTTTTTCTGATAAACCGGATAAACGCGTGGCCTCATCGGCATTGGTAGAACTTTGGCGAATTTGCTCAGCAATCTCGTTAATCGTCGCACTGATTTCGGTGACAGCCGATGCCGAATCTGTCGCACCCAACGATAAACTTTGACTCAGACCATTAACTAAATCGGCATTTCGAGCAATCACATCAGAGCGGGCTTTAATATCCCCAACCAATTGATTTAAATCATCAACCATCTGTGACAATGCACGGCCTAGTTGATCTTTATCTGAAGCAAGCGTGACATTGACCGCCAAGTCACCTTGCGAGATTTTCTCCGCAATCGCAACTTGAGCTTGTAAACTTTCTGCCATGTTATCGAGCGCAGCAGAGAGTTGACCAACCTCATCAATACTGTCGTAATTAAGTCTATTATTGAATTGCCCTAACGAAATGGTTTTCGCCATATTGACCGCACCTAAAATTGGGCGGGAGATATTGCGAGCCATAACAAGCAAGAAGAAAATAGCAACGACGGTAATCACTAGGCCTAAACCAATCTGCCAAGTAGTATCTGCTTGGCTATTTGATTTCAGTTCATCAGACAGTGCATTGGCCTCTGCTAATACTTTGTCTAAATCTAAGCGAATGGTCATCGCCCAAGTTACGTTACTGTATCCCAAAGTAAAAGAAGCTAGCGCTTTAACCGCATTCTCGGCTTGGTCGACACGAATTGTGGATTTTTGTTCTCCAATCAGCTCAATAACTTTATTGGTATCCTCTCCAAATAAAGGTTCAATCGATTTACCGACCAAACTGGGATCTTGGCTATCAGCAATCACTAACCCATCTTGGGTAACAATCGATACTCGAGAATTTCCATCATAGAGCTTTGATGCAACCTGCACACTCAGCTTTTGCACAAAATCTAAATTGTAGTCGGCCCCTACTACACCTTGAAACTTGCCATTAACAATAATCGGAGCAGACAGTGTCGCCAACCATACGTTTTTACCTTGCACAATGTATGGCAACGGGGCAGTAACCGTTTCATTTAGGGTCTTCTCAGGCACCTGATACCAAGCGCCTTTTGCCACACCGTTAGGATGTTTATGATCGGAATCGTATTCAACCAGAGGCTGAACATTAATATTACCGGCTGCATCACGAATCCAGTAAGGGGTGAACCGCCCAGTATCAGGGTTATTACCGTCCCGGTTCACGCGATTGGCCGCATCTTTACCATCAAAAGCATTAGGCGCCCACGCACTGTATGTGCCGTTAAGATCAGGATTCGATCTCAACACTTCTTGCAGCATATCGTTAAAGACCGTACGTTCAATAAAACTCGTGCTTTTGTTGACTTCGTCCTGCTTCGCCGCAGACATGGCATCAGATAGTGCTCTCGCCGCACTTAAGGCTTCTTCAAGGCGGCGACTGATCGACACTGAATAACGTTCAGCAGTTGCTTGGACTTGCTTCAATGTGGTGTCTGTCGCGAGTTTAGAAACTTTGGCATTGACTAAATTTTGAGTATTCGCGGCAGAATAAACACTATAACCGACAAGTATGCCTGCAGTTATTAGCAGGCATAAGCCAGCCGTTAATGTGATTTTTGCTTGAATAGACTTTAACTTCATATGTCGGTCCTAACTAATATTGCTAGACTATGTATGTCGTGATCCAAGCTTAAATAAAGCGTAATTGTAGAGAGATGCCACTTTTCACCACAATTAAAAAAGCTTTAATGATAAATTTGTCGGGTTGGTCGCTAAATTGACGAAGTCAAAGCTAGGCAACTAATACCAATGAGTTAGATACAACAATCATGCTCAATAACCATCGACTTATGCAGAATTATCACTTCAACCAGTTCTATACCCAAGTAACCTCAAGATGCTGTTTCAGCGAGAATGTATTCGCTNTTAGGCAAGGTACTGATTTGAAGACATAGTCATTCTACGTAGAAAATCAGTAACACCGCCTAGGAGCGAATAAAACTCGCCCTTCGGGAGCTCATCAACAAACCTATTTCTGCGCTCAATCACGTTGAAAGGGAATGACCATTCCTACCGAGATTGAGCTTGACCTAGGCTCGTTGATGAAGCTCTGAATCCTGCATCTTGAGGTCATTTGGGTATATTATTTCACTCCTCTAAAAACGCCTAAAACACCTCATCCCTCCTCAAAAAATACTTAGACTTCAAAATATTTGTTCTTTAAATAAAATTAACCATAAATAACCACACAATAAATACAGATAAAGCATATAACTCTGGTATTTATTTAAAAATTGTTAATTTATAGCATTTTATATCACACAAATAAGAAACAACCACCTATTGGTACGACCAAAAACAATAACCACATTCGTAATATGGCTAAAAAAGCTCTATATTTACCTCAATGGTACGACCATTATTAATCACTAACATTTCAATGTGGGAATAAATCGTGAGTGCGAACATTGTGTTCAAGAAGGCTCAAGTTGGCCGAGCAAGTGAAGATATCGCGTTGCAAATAGAAGCAGCAATTATGAATAAGCAGCTTGTCCCTGGCGACTGCTTACCTAGTGAACGCGATTTACAAAATCAATTTGGTACTGGCCGAGGAGTCATTAGAGAAGCCATCACCGCCCTAAAACAGAAGGGATTAATTGAGGTTAAAAAAGGCCAAAAAGGTGGTGCCTACATCAAACAAATTGATGTGGCGAATATTAGTGATTCTCTCGCTCTATTTCTGCAGCAGAAAGGAATGAGCATCTTCGATGTCGCAGAGTTTCGTGAAACCATCGACCAAACCATGGGCCAACTAGCCATGGTAAGAGCAACGCCAGAACAGCAACAGCACTTAACCGACACGGTAACTCGCTTAGAAATGGTAGCCAAAGAGCTAAAACCCGATACAGCGCAACTCGCAGAGCTCGACAGAGAGCTGAACATATTACTCGCAGAAATGAGTCACAACCCTATCTTTCTCTGGGTAATGAGAGCGTTGCAACAAGGTTTTAGCTCTCGAGATAACAACTTATATCACGACCCAGAATTTCGCGATAAAACCGTCAGAAACTGGCGAACAACAAGTATCCATTTGATAGAGCAGCACCCCATAAAACTGCAAGCCTCTATCAGTCGACATTATGAGCTTTTACAAGCTTGCTTAGATAAAAGCCAAGCATAATTTATTTTGACATCTAATCATTCTCTCTTCGAGTCCATGGAGGTAAATCAATGACCGAGCAACAGTACGATTATATTATTATCGGTGGTGGCTCTGCCGGATGCGTCCTAGCCAACCGCTTGAGTGCCAATCCAAAACATAAAGTTTTGGTGTTAGAAGCCGGAAAACCAGATTATCGTTGGGATTTTCGTATCCACATGCCAGCAGCACTGACTTATCTACTGACAGATAGCACCTATAACTGGCTATACGAATCCGAGCCCGAGCCGTTTATGCACAATCGAAAAATTGCTCAGCCTCGGGGAAAAGTTTTAGGCGGCAGTAGCTGTATCAACGGTATGATTTATATCCGTGGTAATGCGATGGACTATGAAAAATGGTCTCGTTTCGATGGGTTAGAAAATTGGAGCTACAAACACTGTCTACCCTACTTTCGTAAATGTGAAACACGTTTAGTCGGTGGGGATGATTATCATGGCGATAATGGCCCATTAAATACCACAACGGCAGCGTGTGATAACCCTCTGTTTGATGCATTTTTCCAATCAGTGCAAGAGGCGGGCTATCCGTTAACGGATGATGTGAACGGCTACCAACAGGAAGGCTTCGGCGCATTTGATCAAAACATCTACCGCGGTCGTCGCTATAGTGCTGCTCGTGCCTACCTACACCCTGTAATGAACAGAGAAAATCTCACCGTTTTAACTGGGGCAACCACAAATCGCGTTATTCTCGATGGTAAAACCGCCATTGGCGTAGAGTACGTTCGAAATAAAAAATCCCATTCTGTTTACGGAAAAGAGATTATTTCTTGTGGGGGAGCCATTAACTCACCCAAATTGTTACAGTTATCTGGTATTGGTAATAGTGACGAATTGAAAGCGTTGGGAATCACGCCAGTGCATCACCTACCTGGTGTTGGTGAAAACCTTCAAGATCACTTAGAACTTTACGTGCAGTACACATGTAAGAAACCCGTTAGCCTATACCCAGCACTCAAATGGTATAACCAGCCAAAAATTGGCTTTGATTGGCTCTTCCGTCGTAAAGGTAAGGCGGCCACAAACCACTTTGAAGCTGGCGGTTTTGTTCGCGGAAATGATGAGGTGAAATACCCTAACCTACAGTTCCATTTCTTGCCGATTGCCATTCGTTATGATGGCAGTGCACCACAACAAGGCCACGGTTTTCAGCTGCACGTTGGCCCAATGAATACTGATGTGCGCGGTTATGTGAAAATTCAATCTAAAGATCCAAATCAGCCACCAAAACTCTTTTTCAATTACCTATCGACTGAACAAGAGCGTAAAGAGTGGGTAGAAGCGATTAGAGTATCGCGCAACATCATCAATCAACCTGCATTTGATGAGTTACGCGGTGAAGAATTATCTCCGGGTATTGCTGCACAAACTGATGAAGAAATATTAGATTTTGTTGCTCGTGAAGGTGAAAGTGCCTACCACCCAAGCTGTACTTGTAAGATGGGGTACGACGATTTAGCTGTGGTTGACGCTGAATTAAAAGTACACGGCATCAACAATCTACGAGTCGTAGATGCTTCAGTATTTCCAGCTATCACGAACGGTAATCTTTACGCACCTACAATTATGGTGGCAGAAAAAGCAGCCGATATTATTTTGGGTAACTACATTGAGCCAGCTTCTGATGCCGACTTCTATCGTTATGAAGAACACAATGAGACCATGGCAACATCTGAAGTGCTATCGACAACTGAAGAAACCGTCAATAAAGCAGCAGAAACCGTCTAAGCTCTGTTAATGGTGAAAAACCACGTCTCTACTCTTAAGCCCCCTCAATCATAAGACCGTTTAGGTAGACAAGCCCTTCAAATCATTGAAGGGCTTTATTTATTCAAATTATTCTAATAATTAGCTCAATATCAGAATTACTCCTAAGCTAACCAAAAGAGGTATAGTTTCGACATTTCTATCCGTTTATCCTATAAAAAACAAGATATTAGGTGGGGTGATCATTATCGAAGGGTTCAGGTGCACGTTTTTTACGCGAGTGTAACCTGAAGATCTTGATGATAACTTTCGATATTGATGTTAATCGTTCAATGGATTCAAATAGCCATGAGTTTGTGTCTCACAATTGAACATTCTCTTACACGATGCAGATTTTTAGTTTGCTAAACCGAAAAATTACTACTATCTGATTAGTAATATAGACACCTATAACCTACTGTTTAAAGACGTATTAGTAGTGGTTTTTTTAACTTATGGCATTAACATTCCAACATTCTAAAAAAGCACATCTCTTTTTGGCCTGCTCTGTTTTACTGTTTTTAACCTTAGACAGCGCCATGCTCGCTCTTAATTTCAGAATTACTCATGCAGTTTCAGAAGATGCCGTGATAATTAACCTCGCGGGACGCCAGCGAATGTTGTCACAAAAAATGACGAAATCCATCTTCCAAATCAGTCCTGAGCAGCTAAAAAGCAAACAGACACAGACTCATATTTTGCAATACATGCAAGCCTATGAAATGTTTAATGACACTCTAGAAGCCTTTAATAATAGTGGCTATGTCATTGATGCCGAGAAAAAGCTCGTCATGGTTAAGGCCATCAACCATCCAGAAGCGCGAACAATCATTACTCGAGCGGCCAAGCTATTAGAGCCATTACATGCATTGAATCTCAACATTATGAAAACGGGCCTCACACCAGAACTCTTCCAGCAAATAAAAACGTTGCTCGGTGATAATAACGAACAGTTATTAAATCAGATGAACCAGCTCACGGTAATGGTGGAAAAAAGCTCACGCCAACAAACGCAAGATCTCAGATCAATTCAGCTTGTTACCTTTGCTTTAGCACTACTTAATTTTGCCTTCATTATTACCCAATTTCGCCGTGGTCAACGGCATTCAGAGCAGACTATTAATGTACTTAATGATTTAATTCAATCAGCCAAAGCCGCACTGCTCATCTACGATGAAGCGGGCAAGGTCGTTATGGCTAATGAAAGTGCCAGAAGAATGTTTGGCTATAACGAAGAAGAAGTGGGCACATTAAACAAACGCCAACTTTTCGACCACGAGGGAGAACAATGGATAGCGTTAACTCGTAGTGGTAAAAGAGTGCCTATTGAACTGCATGAACGCTCTCTTATTCGTAATGGAGAAACGGTCACCATTGCAACAATTATTGAAACGCGCCACCAGCTGGCTAAAAATCAATCTCTATTTCAGTTAGCCAATCGTGACACCTTAACTGGCATGTTTAACCGCAACGCTTTAACGATTGTACTGTATCATAAAGCCCAGCAAACCAAGTTTTGGGGCTCTCGTTTTGCCTGTTTTGCGATTAGCTTGAATAACTTTAGCCAAGTGAATAAAGAATATGGCAAAGATATTGGTGATGAGTTATTAAAAGAATTTACCTACCGCCTATGTAAAACAACTCGCGATAGTGATTTTATTTATCGTTATGGCGGCGATGAATTCGTATTGGTTGTTGATCTGGCAGATAATGATGCAGCCTTAAGTCAAATTACTCATAAAATTAATAAGGCAATGCAAGATCCTTTTACCTTAACCAATAATATTAGCTTTGAAGTTTCGCCTAGTATCGGAGTCGCTATTTGTCCCGATGATGAAGCGGATCCGGAAGAACTCATTACAATGGCTCACGAATTAATGAACCGTGGTAAAGGTTCACAAGTCATCGAGTTTTCCAAGGCAATTCAAGCTCGCCATCCGCAATATCATAATGAAAAGCAGTAATACATTCTGGAGCGAATACCATTCGCCCTTTTTGAGATCATCAATAAGCCTATTTCTGCGCCCTATCACATTGAAAGGGAATAACCATTCCTACCGTGATGGAGCTTAACCTAGGCTCGTTGGTACTGCTGTTAATCCTGCCTCTTTAGGTCATTTGGGTATAAAAGATGGTGTCGGCTGATTTTCTTCTTATATTAAACACAGCTCTCGCCTTTTGCCCTTTACATTCATAAGAATAAACTGATATAACCCTTCTGCGCATTTATGTTCAACTAAATCCGTTATATAAGATTGATAAACAAGTATTTATTTAACACTAACCATTGGTTATTTAATGATCGCATTATATTAATGAGAATAATTACCAATTTGTTATTGATAAGTCCACCTAATTAGTTTCCTTTACCAACAAAAACTAAAATTATTTCAAATCAATTAGCAAGATTTAATTTAGTTTAATATCTCGCTAACTCAGTAAGTTAGGAGCCATTATGGGGCTGTCTACATTTTTCAAAAGTAAGTTAAATACTAATAAAAACTCCGTCTATAACATTCATACGCAAAGCCAAAAAATAAGCCATGATTTAAGCGAACTACCGTTTAAACCAACGCTTATTATTGGTTTTGTCTCACCTAATAATGATATTGATTCGGTCGCCAAGCAGATCAAACAGCATATTCCTAGCTGTCAGGTGGTGCTTAGTACGGCAGCAGGTACATTGGCTAACATCAATAATGACTCTTTGTATCATCACACTAACAACCAGTGGTCAGACATCGTTCTGCAATGCTTCGGTGAACATCTCATCGAACAAGTAGAAACCATCAAAGTTCCACTAGGCAGTGAAGATTTATCTCAATCCCAACGCCGAAAACCGCTCGAACAGCGAGTCAGTGATATTCGCGCGGCAATAGAACGCCAATCCGTTGCAATGGATATCGACTACCAGAACACTATTGCTTATGTGACTTTCGATGGCTTATCACGTTCAGAAACCTTCTTTATGGAGGCGATGTACCAATCAGGCAAATTCCCGTGCTTGTTCGTTGGTGGATCTGCCGGTGGGCATCTAGATTTCAAACATACCTTTTTGCATGATGGTCAACAAAGGTTACAAAATCATGCCATCATTACATTTATCAAAACTCAGCCACATATCCGTTTTGGCGTGTTCAAATCCCAAAACTTTGAACCGACTAATTTCTCATTTAATGTGCTGACATCTTCTGTAGAAGATCGTTTTATTGATGAAGTCATCGATCAAGCGGGCAATATCAATTCGATGGTCGATGTGCTATGTAAAAAATTCGCCTGTCAGCCGAACACATTAGAAACGGCGTTAAATGAATACTCATTTGCTGTGAAAGTGGGTGGTGAACTGTTTGTTCGCTCAATACAATCCATCGATACAGACAATAAACGCATCCATTTCTATTGTGATATTTCTGCTGGTGAAGAACTCTTTTTGGTCAAGCGCATTCCTTTTGCTCAAGCAACCAAAAAGGACTTTGCTGAATTTATGCGTAATAAACCATGCGAGCCAATAGCAGGATTACTCAATGACTGTATTTTGCGAAGGCTCAAAAACAGTCAATCTCTGAATAACATGAATGGGGTATTCGGCGATATTCCTGTCGTAGGTAGCTCAACCTTTGGTGAAATTCTCGGTTTGAACCTCAACCAAACATTAACCGCCATCTTTTGGTTTGATCTTTCAACCCAACCCAATCGCGAGTTCCATGACGACTACCTAGATAGTTTTGTTCATCGCTATTGTGAATTTCGCTCGATGTTCTTACATCGAGACATCAGTAAGCTTTCCGGATTAAACCGAGTGATCGTAAAGCAAATTGACCAATTCAAAGAGAGTGATTATGACGCTCTGGTCGACTCGTTTCGACTTGATGCCAAAGTGCGCCCTATTTTTTCTGGGCTAACGGATCTTGGCCAGCGGCTTAACGATGCTGAACAACAACGTGCACAAATGGCATGTGAATTGGCTGCTTGCGCTAACGAGCTCGATCAGTCCGTTGACGACCTATCCGGTCATGTTCAAACCCAAGCCGCCGCAATTGAAGAATCTGAAACCACGGTTGCAGGAATGGCAACCCAAGCGCAAAGTGTCGCGACTAATGCTCGCCAACTCGCTGAATCGAGTAATCGTATTCAAGATATTGTTCAAGTGATTCAGCAAATCGCCGAACAAACTAATTTACTGGCACTTAACGCGGCCATTGAAGCCGCTCGAGCTGGGGAGTTAGGTAGAGGATTTGCCGTCGTCGCTGATGAAGTCCGACATTTGGCGGAGAAATCAGGGAATAGTGCGAATGAAATCAGTGGTGATGTGGTGAAATTAGCTGAGGAAATTCGCGCTGTAGCAGAAGAGATTGAGAGTCAATCAACATCCGTTTCCGAATTGACGTCCGTGTTAGGCTCATTACGTGAAGTAAGCTCACTAACAGCAGAAAATTCTAATCGAACGCAATCAGTCGCAGATAAATTACTGACACTTACTCAAGAAAAACCCTCTCATTAACAGTTTAGTTAATACATTCTATTACAGCGATAGTATCTAAATCGCTGTAATAGAGCCTTCACTTCCATCAATCCAAAATTTACAATTAAGATATTGATAAATAATATTTTTATTTAAATCACCCGCATGGTTGACGCATTCGCAATACATACTTGCATAAATCGGGAGCAAGGATAGCAATTGGTGCAATTTGTCTTAATCTCTNTAATCTCTCAATATTCCAAGATTGATAAAAATTTTTTTCAAAAAATATGTGATTTTTATCAATATCGTAAAAATGGTATTTAGCAAAATTATATATCGATAAAAAGAAGTTTGCCGACGTAGTTTTCTACTTAATAAGGAAAGTGTTATAGAAAATGTTTTTATACAAACATTTCAACCAGTAAATTTACAACATAATATTCCATTTTATTAACACCGCCTCTTTTCAATCCCATATTCTGTGCGTACTATCCTAATTTCCCTGCTACAAAATACTACCCCATTCTCTTTTTGCATCTGCCGTTAAATGTAAAAAGTGCCAGCGTATCAATAGCAGTATTCCTCTAAAAAGAACAAAGGTTAATCACAGGATTACAATGAACACAGAACAGAATTATTCAGAAACACAACAGGATACTCCCCCCAAAAGAAAGATAACGTTAGAAGACGTTAAAACACTGAGCCTATCTGCGCTGGGCGGTGCTCTTGAGTTTTACGACTTTGTTATTTTTGTCTACTTCGCGAACGTTGTAGGTAGCCTGTTCTTCCCTGCCGACATGCCTGAATGGATGCGTCAAGTTCAGACTTATGGCATTTTCGCAGCTGGATACTTAGCTCGTCCTTTAGGTGGCATCATTATGGCTCACTTCGGTGACCTACTGGGCCGCAAACGCATGTTTATGCTTAGTATCTTTTTAATGGCCGTTCCAACAATGGCAATTGGCCTAATGCCAACATACGAAAGCATTGGCCTGGCAGCGCCGTTACTACTATTACTATGTCGTGTTCTTCAAGGTGCAGCGATTGGTGGTGAAGCACCGGGTGCTTGGGTATTTGTAACAGAGCACGTTTCAAAACGTCACATCGGTTTAGCGTGTGGTACGTTATCAGCAGGCCTCGTAGCAGGTATTTTGATTGGCTCACTTGTCGCAACAGGTATTCACTCAGCATACAGTGCAGAAGACATTCACAGCTACGGCTGGCGCATTCCATTCTTGTTAGGTGGTGTATTTGGTTTCGTTACCATGTACCTACGCCGCTGGTTACATGAAACTCCCATTTTCAAAGCGATGCAGGAACACAAACAACTGGCAGAAGAATTACCGATTAAAACAGTTCTTAAAGAACACTTGCCATCTGTTCTAGTGTCTATGGCTGTTACTTGGGTATTAACCGCTGCTATCGTGGTCACTATCTTGATGACACCATCACTACTACAAAAAATTGTTCATCTAGACCCAACAACCTCATTAGAAGCAAACAGTGTTGCTATTGTGTTTATTTTGATTGGTTGTTTAGTTTCCGGTTCACTGGCAGACCGTTTTGGTAATGGCCCAATTATGGCTATTTTCAGTATCGGTTTAGGGGCAAGTTTCTGGGCGTTCTACGGCACAATGTTGCATGACACCACCTACCTATTCCCAATGTATGCCATCGTTGGCTTCTTCGTGGGTATTGTTGGCGTAGTCCCTGCTATTGCAGTAAAAAGCTTCCCAGCAGCGATTCGTTTCTCTGGTTTATCATTCTCATACAATGTCGCGTATGCCATCTTTGGTGGTACAACACCAATGCTGGTCAGTGCCATGATCGCTGAGAACGTCATGTCACCTGTGTATTATGTAGCAGCTGTATGTAGCGTAGGTATTATTGCCAGCGCTGCCGTGATTCGCTTCAAACCACGATTGGATTTGGCAACGGGTAATGCATAACCAGTAACCAATAAAGTGAATTGATAAGGCAGCCTCGGCTGCCTTTTTCTTTGTTAATAAATCTAATGGATTTTTAGGTTCGCTGATAGATGGGCAATCTAGCTGACAAATAATATGAAAGAGCTAGCGAAAGCTGAGCCTAATATTGACTAAATTCTTCATGAAATTTCTCACACTACAACGTTCCGTGGGATCATGGAGCACTTATCGTTTAGTTTCTTATAATTCTCGTTCCTTTTTTGCTGTTTTTTCTTTTCTCAAACAAACTGCTCACTCAAAGTGAACTTCCCCTTTAAATGCCGATACATTATTTAAGGAGCAAAGAGCCCACATTGAAATGGTCATTGATACTCTGAAACGCACGAGATGGTTTAAAACAAAAGCTGGGCACCTACTTAATATGACACTATGTCACATCGCTTATCGTATTCAAATTATGAATATTGAAATGAAGCAGATTTAACCTGCTGCCCATCAACCGAACAAGGCGGACATCAGTCCGCCTTTTTTTGCTCGCTAATCATCAACAACTGGCCTTATTCTATTAACGCCATAACCGTTCTAACGCAAGGGGTTTTGTGCCGCCATAAATAGCGGTCGATTGGTGTTTAAAGTATGCCCAAAGCTGATCACCGTAATCAAAATGCCACCACTCACTGGGAAGATTAGTAAACCCAGCTTGAGTCATCACGTAATAGAGCATTCTGCGATTGTTTAATGCCTCTTGAGATATCTGATTACTGTGGCGATCTTCAAGTGCAGCAGTCCAAGCCAGCGGACTATTCTCATCAAATACCGTTCCCATATCGAGAAGCTGCCCGGCGTCATCACACAAGGTAACATCGACGGCCCCTCCCGTTAAATGTGGGCTAGGACATGTTGGATCAGTGCGAGCGGGTGACGCGATATTACGCGTTAACGCAACCAGCGTGTCCATGCCACTGCCTTGATGTTCAGGGGCGGTACGAAAGTATTCATACACCGTATCGTACAACACCTGTTGCACCGCATACGGACGCCAACCATCGAGAATCACTAAATGAATACCTGTTGGTAACTGTTTAGCGGCCTCGACCAATTTATCCAACACCGTACGTCGAACAAAACATTCTGGGACCGCATGCCCTACTCCCATTTTGTAATAAATCGGGTACGTTTTGATGATCGATGACATGGAGGCAGGAACCAAAGGTTCACCACAATCGTCAATGATAATGGACTCCATCACATCCCAAGTAGGATTCTCTGCAGGCGTAATACGCTTATATTCAATGCTCATTAGTTAAATAACCCGGGTAAAAATAAAGACAATTGCGGCACCGCAATGACACACAGCAAGACCAGCAGCGCATAACCAATAAAGGGAATAATTTCTCTAAACATACGCCCAAGTTCGATATTACTTACCGCCGCAGCAATATAAAGACACCCACCCATCGGAGGCGTTATCAACGCAATCGTGATATTCATGGTGATGACAATGCCAAGGTGAACTGGGTCTACACCCGCATGAATAGCGACAGGCATAAAGATTGGCGTAAGTAGCATTAACGCGGAGACTTCTTCCATCAGCATCCCCACCACAAACGTAATCAAACTAATGATGATTAAGATCAGCGTCGGACTATCGGCAAATGGCATCAATAACGCTTTGAAACTCGCCGGCACTTGTGCGTAGCCCAGTAACCACGTGATAATCGACGACGATGCAATGATAAGGAAAATAGCCGAGGTCAATTTAACGGATGCAATCAGCGCATTAATAATATTTTTAAGCTTCAATGTTTGCGAAATGAGCCCTACTGCAATCGAATAAAGTACAATCAGAGCACCCGATTCAGTGGGAGTAACGACACCAAAAATAATGCTAGTGACTATCAGTATTGGCGCAAAGAGTGCCGGCACTGCCACTAAGAACGCCTTGCAGATCGTAGGCAATGTCGGTTTATGTTCACTGACAGGAATATTATTTTTACGGCAATAGTTGATATTCACGACAAAAAATATCACACCAAGCAATAACCCAGGAACAATACCAGCTAGAAAGAGATCGCCTATCGAAGTATTGGTGAGTGAGGCGTATAAGATCATAAAGATACTGGGCGGAATAATCGGTCCTATCAATGAACTGCCTGCCGTTAACGCGGCGGCATACCCAGCGGAATATCCCTCTTTTTTCATTTCAGGGACTAACAGAGTGCCCAATGCTGTCGTATCAGCGGCGGCAGAACCATTAACGCCCGCGAAAAAGATACTCGATAGAATGTTGACACTACCTAACCCGCCTCGCCAATGCCCCACAAGCGTGCGCGACAAGTTCATCAATTTAGGTGTTAAGCCACTTTCATTCAGTAAGTTGCCCCCAAGTACAAAAAGCGGGATAGCCATTAAGGAAAAGCTATCAATGCCACTTAAAAATTGCTGTGGGATGATTCGGTAAGCTAAGTCAAAATTTACAAAGTAAAATCCCACCAATGAGGCAAATAACAAGGTGACAAATAAAGGCACACCTAATAATAAATTAACAAGGAAAGCACCTATTATTGCAGCAGTCATACTTCCTCCTGCTGATACGAACAAATAGAAAACAGATGACAAAACGATTTAATTAAATTAATTAGCGAACAGAGAAATAGACCTAAAAACCCAATAGGAAGAGAAAACATTGGAATACTCTTACTAATCCCCAACCCTAAGGTAGTAAATTTAGAAATCGATATTGCATAAGTGAAACTAAAATACATTAAAAACCCAAACACGAAAGTCATAATAATATATTGGTAGCATCTACTTATTTTTTGTAATTTTTCTGATTTTATCTTATCAATAAAATTAAGACGCATATGTTCTCCGTCGAGTAATACAACCCCCGAAATCAACATAACGGCGCCAATCATCAGATATCTAGACAGTTCATCAATCCAAATAGGCGAAGCGCCCAATAGGTATCTCGAAAAAACTCCAAATAATAGAGTTAATACATCGACAGAAATACAGCAAATAGAAATACACGTAAAAAACGAAGAAAACTTGCCGTGTAAATAGTGATTAGACATAGAATAGCCTTTTAAATCATGACAGCGAAACACTTGCTGCCATTATTTTTTCATGAATTTACTTAGAGCGTTTGAGCATCTTTTAATGCCATATCAATCCATTTTTGATCGACACCTTGATCTTTTAACCAAGAGACAAAAGAAGGCTGAGCAATTTTTTGGAATTTATCCAATTCATCTTGAGTCGGCTGGTAAACCTTCATACCGTGATTGGCAAGGTAATCAATACGATTTTGAACTTGTGCTTCAACGGCTTTGCGGTTCATCGCTCCCGCTTTGGCAATCGCATCCGTAAGTATCTGTTTCTCTGATTTAGACAGACCTTTTAGCAAGGCATCATTACCAATTAAGAATTGATCTGAATATTGAATATTCGCCAGCGTCAAATATTTTTGCACTTCATTCAAACTGCCCATAATGATATACATCGGTGGGTTCATTTGACCGTCAGCCACACCTGTTTTTAATGCCATGTAGACTTCTGTCCATGGGATAGGTGTTCCTGAAGCACCAAATGCTTGATACAAGGCAACCTGGCTTTTATCCATGGCTCGGAATCTCAAGCCTTTAAAATCCGCCGGTGTTTTAATTTCACGGGTGTTATTTGTGAACGCTAAAAAGCCGCCTTCTTCAACCACGCCCAACATATGTGCGCCCGTTTTTTTGAAAAACGTCTGTTTTAGTTTCTTCCAGTATTCACCATGGTCAAAAAAGTTGTGCGCTTGCTGGTAGTCTTTAAGCATAAATGGAATTGAGCTGGCAAAGACCTCTGGTACCAGTGGAGACACACCACCAAAAGACGCAATATTTAAGCTCGGTGTATTTATCACCTGCTCCATCCGTTCCTGCTCTTCCCCTAGCATACTGTTTGGATAGAGCGTGATTTTCAAATCCCCTTTCGATTCTTTTTCAACAATCGATTTCAGATTTGAAGCAAACAGATGCACGGCGTTTTTATCCGCATCAGGTGCTCCGTTATAGCTAAGGTTGATGGTTTGAGCGTTCACTAAACAGCTCGCGCCCAACAGAGTAATGGTCAACAAGTTACGAGTTAACTTGGTCATCATAGTGTTACTTCCCATGTTAAATATTCCTTTTTCTTTAACCTAGTTTTTACTATAAAAATAAGGTGTTGATGATAAAACAGGTTAGGTGTTGACTCTTAGTCAACGCGTTTTTTTAGTGCATCAACGGGTACATCTGGTGCATCGCTGTTAAGAAAGCGGGAATTGGTGATAAGAAACTCCATAAAGGTTTTTGCCTGCAAAGTCAGTTCTCTATCTTTAAGCGATAACACTCGAGCTTTAGCCTCAGCAAAGACACGGGGATGATAGGAAAGCACCTCAATCAGGCCATTATCAATCTCATCAATGACCGTCAATCGTGGCATCACAGTAATACCGAGCCCAGCGGTGACAAAACTGGTCAATGCCGATACAGAATTGGTATTTAACTTAGGAGTAAGGTTGACGTGCGATAGTTGCTCTTCGATTTTAACTAAACGCCCCATCCCAGTTGAACCATCGATTAAAGCCAATGGGAAATGAACAATATCTTGAATCGATTCTATCGTCGGTCGATGAATCAATTCATGCCCTTTGGGTACAATAATATCAAGGGGATGACTCCGCTCTATATGGGTGCGAAGTTTAGGGTGAGGAGCCGAAGCATACGTGACGGCAAAATCGATTTGCTGATCTTCCAGCAGTTGAATCGCATCGGCGGCGCCCGCGGTTTCGATTGAGAGTTCAATACCGGGGTATTGCGTCATGAAATGCTGCATCGGCTTGGAGATCAAGTCCGCAATAAATCCTTCTCCGACCGCAATGCTGACTTTGCCGTATTTCAGCGCTTTCATATCATGCAGCCTCGAGTACACAGCAGCCTCATGGGCAAGAGTGGAACGAAAGAAATTCAGGAGCTCCACCCCAGCTTCGGTTAATTTTGCCCCATTTTGCAGACGCTCCCAAACCGGGACTTCGACTTGTTCTTCTAACTGGGTCAACATACGGCTGATGGTCGCAGGATCCACATTCATCATCTTAGACGCTTTTCTTAATGAGCCATACCGCGAAATTGAATTAAGATACTCTAACGCACGAATGTTAAAATGATACATATTCACCTATCCTTGACTGACGAAAAAACGTTTATATTCCATTGAAATAAATAATTTTATTTTTAATTTGAAAATATTTTAAATTAAAATTTCATTACCCAAAAATCATAGTTCACCACAGAAGCAGATTTTACTGTTCCTTAGCTTAAAAACGGATATTAAACGTATCACAACATCACCAAATTAGTGCGTTAAAAATTTAAAAAAACAATCAAATCGGCATCATTACCATTTATAGACAAAATAAAAATTAGAAGAGCATTATATTTATATAGTCATTATCCTCTTATAAAAACTAATATATATTCAAACAAATCAATATCATTATTAATTCAACACTAATTAATTATAAAAATATCTTATTAAGGTTGATTGCTATTGTGACTTAAACCAAGATAAATAATATAAAAACAGTTAACATACACCGCGAATTACAGGCGAACGCAACAGCTTTTTTCATCATAAAAGGGCTTGTTTTATCAATGAGAGTGGACGGACGATGAAAAACGTTATCTATTGAACAAGGTAATTGTTAAGGATGTTATTAAGCTCAAGGTAGGGGGCGTTCAGATTTCTGTTTCAGATAATTTTGATTAGATATCTATTCTAAGAAATAAGTGACTACTAGTGGACAGACGGGAGATGGTAACAGATGAAACTTAAGTGCACCACAAACACCACATTCTAATTAGGCTTTTGCACACTCTATGATCACATCTCCAATCCAAAGGAGATGCCATATGTATAAACGACGCACTGGCCAAGAATGGTATTTCTGATTGAGTAATATCAATCCAGCTCGCTCACACAACAAGCTTTGGCAACACTAAAACCGTCTCGGCTACACAATCTATTTAGTAGTTAAGTTACAAATAAATCAATTTGTGAAGCAATAAATATCTATGGATATTAGACTACCGTAGTGAGCGCCATAATGAATGATTTACCTTCTAACGACATAGCAAAGCTAGAATGATTAGATAACTGATAGTTACTCTACCGAATTTGATATCAATACCAAGCAGAACTAACAAAGAAATTGCTCGGATTCCAAACAAAATGAATCCCGCCTTGTTAATATCAAATCATTCTACGTGTTTTCTATTCCCTTAAAACGAGAAAACCCCAGCATTTCTGATGGGGTTTTGAATGTGGCGGTGAGTGAGAGATTCGAACTCTCGATACGTTGCCGTATACACACTTTCCAGGCGTGCTCCTTCAGCCACTCGGACAACTCACCGAATCGTTGTTTGCGTTAACCGCGTCAACGAGGCGCTAATTTAATGATTCCATTCACATTGGTCAAGTACTATTACCAAAAAACTGGCAACGAGACGTTTGTTTGCTTACAAAATAGCTAATTCGACCATTTTCAATGCAAGGTTCCCAAAATCCTATCAATATTATTTGTGCCTCACACAAGTAGAACCAGAATCAATTAAGCATGGTAGTAGCCAGGCACGCGGAACCAACGGCGACATAAATCTAGGAAGTGGCCATATAACACCCCCATTCCACACGAGATAATCGCATTACTTGTTACTGCAGCGACGATTTGATCCCAAGATGCGCCAACAGTCCATAGAATGCCGGCATACACGGGCGATTGGAATAACACGTAAGCAGCAAGGTCGGCGATATTTTTCATCCAGCGTGTATCTGACACACGTTTGCTCTGACGCAGCACAAAATCGCGGAACACACCATAAGGCCAAGCAATGGCAATGTTCACCGGGATAGAGAGCGTTCGTGAAGCTAATGACTGTTCAAATGTCATACCCGAAATAAAAATTTCGACAATCATTCCTGAAATAAAGCAAAACACGACCATTGCGAATGTATCAGCGGCAGCATTGCGGATACAAAAAGGGCCACGAGTTTTCATTAACTTCCTCACCAAATAACATGAATCACTACAATTAAGTGCTTATTGCAAAATAGAACACTAGGTTTATAACTTATTACTAGTTATTGGCGCTATTAGAACACAGCTTTTGTAGTTTTTGATTTCAAATTTAGATATAAAGTGTCGATATTCCACCATTTTTTACTGCAA
The DNA here is from genome assembly GCF_009874545.1 of Vibrio eleionomae. NCBI lineage: Bacteria > Pseudomonadati > Pseudomonadota > Gammaproteobacteria > Vibrionales > Vibrionaceae > Vibrio > Vibrio eleionomae. The sequence goes on from NZ_WEKT01000007.1 coordinate 22,314, forward strand.
AAATAGCAGCTCAAACTACTTTAAAAAGTAAGGATAAAAGCACGATATTTCGGGTATGAAATGGGCACTTAATCGCCATATCCATCATGTCGTCTGAGAAATATTCGCCAAACAGAGAGCTTTAACGGTAAACTAGACCACGACCGTAACTAGAATAAATGGGATGGTATTTTGACCCTTCAAGAATTGCTTGCTCAACCTGAGTTAGAAAACAAATTGCTCAATGAAGCAAAAACTACTGGCTTTGTGACTGCTATGGCCTGCTCACCTAATGTGTTACCACCAGAAGAATGGTTGCCTTATTTATGGGGCGGTGAGGAAGTCGCGCCATTTAGTGATGGTGAGCAATTAGAAAACTATCTAGAACAGATTATTGCGATGTGGAATCATTTCCGCCCTGCTTTATTAGATAATCAGTGGGCTTGGCCTGATGGGTATGCGTTAGACGATCAAGAAATCGTTAATGAAAAAGCGCGCGATTTTTGTGAAGGCGTACTGCAAGGTTGGCAGCTGACTCGCGATGATTGGGAAACCATTATGCCGCCAGAAAGTGAAGATAATGCGTTATTGGGTGGCGTTTTACTTTCTCTGAGCATGTTATATGACCCAGAAACGTCAGTGGCAACATTAAGTGAGCAAGGTATTGAAGGACTTGAACAGTTTGAAGAAATATTCAATGCCATGCCACTGATGCTGTGTGGTTTAACGTTACGTGGCGCGGCGTTAGTTCAAGAATAAGCTGTATATTCTTAACGAAAAGAAAGGCATTCTCTGGGATACATACTGAGAAATGCCTTCCACCTAAAATGGGGTGGAGACGTGGTAACGTATACGCTAGATACGTTACCAAGCCAAAAGCTCCCACTAGTGGGAGCTAACAGGGTTTGTTATCACTCAGGACTTAACCGTTGCGGAAAATGTAGCTGTAGGCGTTAATAGCAGGTACACCACCTAAGTGAACATAAAGAACTTTAGAGCCTTTCGGGAAATAGCCTTTCTTCGTTAAATCAATCAAACCTTGCATCGATTTACCTTCGTAAACAGGATCTGTCATCATTGCTTCAGTACGAGCAGAGATTCTGATTGCTTCTACTGTTTCATCCGATGGCACACCATACGCCGGGTAAGCGTAATCATCGATGATGACAACGTCTTCTTTGGTGATCTCTTGATTTAGTTCGACAAGGTCAGCCGTATTTTGCGCGATACGTAATACTTGCGCATGGTTTTGTTCTGGCGTTGCAGAGGCATCGATACCAATCACGTTACGTGCGCGACCATCAGCCGCAAAACCAACAACCATACCAGCCATGGTTGATCCTGTTACCGTACACACAACAATGTAATCAAATTTGAAACCCAGCTCTTCTTCTTGCTGTCTTACTTCTTCTGCGAAGTTAACGTAACCAACAGCGCCAAATTTGTGTTCAGAAGCGCCAGCTGGAATTGGATATGGCTTGCCACCTTTCTCTTCTACATCTTTTAGTGCGTTTTCCCAGCTTTCACGAATGCCGATATCAAAGCCTTCATCAATGAGTTCAACTTTAGCGCCCATAACACGGCTCATCAAAATGTTACCTACACGATCATAAACCGCATCTTGGAATGGTACCCAGCTTTCTTGAACTAAGCGGCATTTCATACCAATTTTTGCCGCGACAGCCGCGACCATACGGGTATGGTTTGATTGCACACCACCGATAGATACGAGCGTATCAGCACCACTGGAAATTGCATCTGGCACAATGTATTCCAGTTTGCGAATTTTGTTACCACCAAATGCTAGACCACAGTTACAGTCTTCGCGTTTCGCATAGATGTCGACATCCCCGCCCAAGAATTCAGAAAGGTTGCTTAGCTTCTCTATCGGCGTTGGTCCAAACGTTAAAGGGTAACGTTCAAATTTATCTAGATTCATTGTGTATCTCCTTATACTCAGCTCAGTTTTGCGAGTGGCACTATTACGGTTTCGATACACAAAGGTTACTTAATTGTGAGTGAAATGTGCTTTCTAATTTAAACTTATTTCTATATATTAATTTTACTATTTAAAGTTAAATTAAATAATTAATCAAAAATTAATAAATAAATAAAAGAAAATTTCATGGAAGATTCACTAGATAAAATCGATTACAAGCTACTACGGTTACTCCAGCAAGATGGGCGCATGTCGAATGCTGAGCTCGCTGACAAAGTGAATATTAGCCCTGCAACCTGTCACCGCAGATTAGATCGGTTATTCAAATCAGACGCCATACAGTCAGTAAGAGCTATCGTTGCACCCAATAAAGTGGATTTATCCAGTTTGGTCATCGTGGGGGTTGTGCTTGACCGCTCCACACCAGAGAGCTTTGCAGAGTTTGAGCAAGCCATTGTTACTATGCCTGTGATTATTGATTGCCAATTGGTAGCCGGAGAATTTGATTATTTCCTGCGTATCCGGGTCAAAGATATGGCTGATTTTAACCAGCTTCATGCCAGCCAGTTGCTCTCTTTACCTGGGGTAAGACAAATACGCACGTTCTTTGTGATGAAAGAGGTGGTAGACAATGGCACGCTCGCATTCTAACGTGCATGTAGACCATTCAGAGGGAAGAAGTCAGCCTACCGCTGACTTCTTTATGCTATGCAAGAATAACGCTTATTTTTGATTTGCTAGTTGCTCGGCGAAATTTAACATTCTGTTCAATGGAATGAGAGATTTCACTCTTACTGCTTCATCGACGAAGATTTCATGATGCTGAACATCTTCGCACAAGGCACTTTCAATCGCTTGCAACCCATTCATCGCCATCCAAGGACAATGAGCACAACTGCGGCATGTTGCCCCTGCCCCTGCCGTTGGCGCTTCAATAAGTTCCTTTTCTGGAACTAACTGCTGCATCTTGTAAAAGATGCCCTTATCTGTTGCGACAATCATTTGCTGGTTGGGTAACGACTTAGCTGCTTTAATTAGTTGGCTGGTTGAGCCGACAGCATCAGCCAATTCAACAACGCTAGCTGGCGATTCTGGGTGAACTAGGATGGCTGCGGCTGGGTAAAGCGCTTTCATCTTACGTAATGCATCAGCTGAAAATTCATCATGCACAATACATTCACCATTCCACAGCAGCATATCGGCTCCCGTTTGTTTGGCGATGTAAGAACCTAGATGGCGATCAGGCCCCCATATGATTTTCGCGCCTTCACTATCAAGATGCTCAACAATTTCTAGAGCGATACTTGATGTTACTACCCAATCAGCGCGGGCTTTGACTGCCGCTGATGTATTCGCATAGACAACCACAGTGTGATCAGGATGAGCATCACAAAATGCCGTAAACTCAGCCTCAGGACAACCAAGATCTAACGAGCACTCGGCTTCTAGCGTCGGCATAAGAATGCGCTTTTCGGGAGTCAGGATTTTCGCTGATTCTCCCATAAAACGAACGCCAGCGATGACTAACGTTGACGCGGGGTGACGATTACCAAACTTAGCCATTTCAAGGGAGTCACCGACAAATCCGCCAGTTTCCTCTGCTAAAGCTTGTATCTCAGGATCAGTGTAATAATGCGCGATGAGTACCGCGTCTTTTTCATGAAGCTTATGCTTGATTGACGCGATGTATTGTTGTTTTTCTTGATCGCTCAATGCCGCAGGCTTAGGTGGAAATGGGTATACAGTCTCTATTTTATCCAGTATATGGCTCATTGCTCTTGCTCACGCAATATCCAAACGTTCGGGTAGTGTATGACAGTTGCTAAGTGAATCAAAGTTTGCTTAAAAATAAATACGATAAATGATAGGTTCGTCAGTTCAAGCCATAAGTTCACTCTTACAAAAACAAAAAAAGAGCAGCTAATCGCTACTCTTTTAAACAGAAACCAAACAAGGTGTATTTTATTTCAAATGCGTTTTAGCAACTTCAGCAGAAGAGCTATTTGGATACTCATCGACAACTTGTTGATAATATTTTTTCGCCTGAGCAGCATTGTTATTGCGCGCAGCAATATCACCCAGTTTTACCATAGCATCGGCACGTTTATTCGATTTATCAAACGCGAGCACAGCAGCGAAATTTTTTGCAGCATCGACATCTTGTTTCTTAGCAAAGAAAAGCTGGCCTAACCAGTAGTGGCTATTTGGCGTGTAGACTGATTTAGGAAAATCTTTCTCAAACTTTTCAAACGCTGCAATCGCCCCTGAATAATCACGCTTTTTAAGAATCAAATCGACTGCGTTTTGGTACGCTGTTTGTTCATCAGCATTACTTGAATAGGTGCCTTGGTCATCATCGGCAGATGCGGACAAATCCGTTGAAGGCGTGGCTGATTTCATAGTGCTACGAACATGGTCTAGTTCCACAAATAGTTCACGCTGACGTTTTACCATCTGTTGCATGTCATAACTATTTTTTTCAATCTGACCACGTAAGTTACGAATTTCTTGAGACATTGCATCCAACTGCTGTTGCATTTGCAGTTGCATGCGACTGCGTGCCTGTAGCAAGCGTTCAAGACGCTGTACATCCCCTTCAGGAGCTTGACTCGAGCTAGCACTGGCTGTGTTTGCGCTGGAGCTATTATTGCCAATATCTGATACTGGAGCTGGTGCAGCGAACACTTGGCTCGCTGCACTCGCCAGTAACGTAAGCGTAACAACGCGCTTTAAGTTACTGAACATGAGGTTCATCCTCTATTAGTAAACGAGAACTGCACGACGGTTTTTCGCGTATGCTTGTTCAGTTTGACCAAATACTAGAGGTTTTTCTTCACCGTAGCTAACAATAGAAACTTGGCTAGCTTCTACGCCTAGCGCTTCAAGATATTTTTCTACTGCTTTAGCACGACGTTCGCCAAGCGCGATGTTGTACTCTGGAGTACCACGTTCGTCAGTGTAACCTTCGATAGTCACTTTCAAGTTAGGGTTTTTGCTTAGGTAAGAAGCATGAGCCGCTAACATATCTTCGTAATCACTAGAGATGGTTGCATTATCAAACGCAAAGTAAACAGTTTGGTTTTCACGAAGAGCTTGTTCTTTAGCTTCTTGTTCAGAAACTGATGCATTACCTTCGTCCATTGGAGTAGCAACAGTGTTGTCTGTTGTATCCGTTGTTGTTGTCGCTTGCTGTTGCTGATTAGTTTCAGTAGAGCCAGAAGCGTTTGCAGCATCGTCACTTGAACTACATGCTGTCATTGCTAGTACTGGTAGCGCGATAAGTAGCCCTTTAAGAACCTTATTCAGTTGCATCTTATTTTTCCTTACTATTGAAAAGTTTGTGCTTATAAAAACGGTGACCAAGCTGGAGCTCTTACGCGCCCATTAGTTGCTGGCAGTCTCGCTTTAAATCTACCGTCTATCGAAACCATCGATAAAACGTTTTTACCTTGGTAGATAGAACTGTAAATAACCATAGCACCATTAGGCGCAATACTTGGAGACTCATCAAGCAAAGTCTTCGTCAGAATTTGCACCGCTCCCGTTTCCAAATCTTGCTTCGCCAAGTGATAGCCTCGGTTATTGTGATTAACCATTACAAGGTAACGTCCATCAGGCGTAATCTGACCACCCAAGTTTTGACTACCTTGCCATGTGAGGCGTTTGGTCGAACCATCACTTAAATTTACTTGATAAATCTGTGGTTTACCACCCCGATCAGAAGTAAATATGAGCGATTTTCCATCAGGCAGCCAAAATGGTTCGGTATTGTTAGCTCGATCATGCGTTACCTGTGTCAATTTACGACTTTGTAAGTCTAATGTGTAAACCTGTAGCGTGCCTGTTTTAGATAACACTAAAGCTAACTTTTTACCATCTGGTGAGAATTCAGGCGCACCATTATGACGAGGGTAAGAGGTCACTTTTTCACGTTTACCCGTGTAAATATTCATCATATATATTTCAGCACGGCCATTTTGGAAGCTGACATAAGCTAATGTTTTGCCATCAGGAGACCAAGATGGTGACATCAATGGCTGTTTAGAACGTAATACTAATCGTTCGTTGTAACCGTCATAGTCAGCTACGCGTAACTGATATGGGTAAGCTTCTTTATTATTAACAACCACGTAAGCAATACGTGTTAGAAACGCGCCTTTTTCACCCGTTAATTTTTCATAGACTAAGTCAGAAATACGGTGTGCATATTCACGTAAACGTTGCGCAGGTACTGTCGCAATTTTATTAAGTAAAATATGGTCTTTTGAAACGATTAATTGACCATCTTTACTTAACGCTTTGCTTTGACCATGAGTTAACTGGCCGCGCACAACATCAATCAACTTATAATGAATGACATAATGGCCGTTAGAATCTTGTTTGATCGTTCCCGTTAATAACGAATCGACACCGAGCTTTGTCCATGCTTGATAATTGATGTCCTCATCTTTATATGGCGTTTGTGGCATTTTATCCGTCGCAATCGGACTAAACTTACCACTTCGCATTAAATCAGATGCCACGACTGATGAGACATCTTGAGGTAAAGGTGTTTTACCTTCCCATTTAAAAGGGATAATGGCGATTGGACGAGCGGCGTTAATACCATCGGTAATAACAAGATCCAGAGCCGCATTGGCCATTTGTACACTACTTACAATAACGAGTAAGCATCCTAGAAGTAATCGCTTTAACACAAGCATTTCCTTTTTACTCAGGTGCAACGGTTAGGTTGATATTTTTCAATTTTTCTACGACGGCTGCGTCATTTTTAGGTAAAGGGAATGTCCCGATTTTTGCCACTGCTGCTTTCGTAGCTCGACATAAACGCGAATCCCCACCCGCGACGCTTAAACTTCCAACAATCGCGCCAGTGCCCGTCGGTATCAATTTGAGGTTCACCTTACACTCCTTTCCTCTAAAACTATCATCCAAGATTAAGTTTTGTTGGATCAGCTGTGTATAGATAGCCCCCCATCGTTCTGATTCACTGGCTACGTGCTTTGCCTTTGCTGAATTGTTTTCTGTTGATTCTGATTCTAAGCCTTTAAAAATATCATCCAGCGCTTTCTGTTGCTGTTGGCTTTGCTCTTTCAACTTACGTAAACGTTCTTTTTCAGCAGCTGCTTTCGCCGCTGCTTCTTTTGCTGCCTTTTCCCGAGCGAGTCGTTCTGCTTTCGCTTTTTCCGCAGCTTCTTTTTCACGTTGGGCTTGAGCTGCGGCCTCTTTTGCAGCTTTTTGGCGTTCTATACGCTGCTGCTCTGCCTTTTTCGCTGCTGCTTCTTGCGCTTTTCGTTGCGCTTCGGCTTTAGCAGCACGCTCTTGCTCTTGACGCGCTTTTTCTGCGGCGGCTTTTTGTTCTTGCTCCTTCTGTTGACGCGCTTTTTCAGCTTCGCGAGCGGCCTTCGCCTCTTTCACTTGCTGTTCCTTGAGCTTACGTATCCTTTCTTCTTCAGCCTGGCGGTTTTTCTCTAGCTGCTCGCTTTCGCGACGCAGCTTATCCAAACGTTGTTGTTCTTTTTTAGCTGCAGCTTGACGTTCATTACGTATTTTCTGAGCTTGTTGTTTGATTACATTGGGGTCTATGACCACAGCTTCAACCATTTTTCCAGACGGTTTCGGCTTTTCCATATTAAAATCAGAACCCCAAATTAAGGCTGCAATCAAAATGACATGTAGAACAACAGATATCACCAAAGGCTTTTTAAAATTGCTCTTGTTCGGTTTCTTCGCTTTCATGAACAGTCACAAGCCTATTCGTTGTCTTTGATATCAGTTAATAATCCCACCTTAGGAATACCAGCTTTACTTAACTGGTCCAAAACCATCACAATGTTGGCATAAGGTGTCGCTTTATCTCCACCGACGGCGACGGGGGTATTGGGATTAATTTGGCGTTCAGCTTTAATGCGAACCACGATGTCTTGCAACGAAACTCCACGTTGCATTTCTTCGTTATTGACGCTAATACCCAACCCACCTTCTTTATTGATTTCAACAATAATAAAACTCGAGCTATCGCCAGCTAATTCAGAAGCAGGTTTTGCGGTGGTGGTTTTCGGTAAGTCAACATCTACCCCTTGAGTCACGAAAGGTGATGTCACCATGAAGATAATCAACAAAACCAACATGACATCGATATAAGGAACGACGTTGATTTCAGCTGTCATCTTCCGTTTTTTCGGTTGATAACCTGCCATAAATTATTCCCTACCAGCCATTGCTTGACGATGTAAGATGCTATGAAACTCTTCAGAAAATGTTGCGTAACCATGTTCTAGTTTACTGACACGGTTAGTTAAACGGTTAAACGCGATAACAGCAGGTATAGCGGCAAATAAGCCCATAGCAGTGGCAACTAACGCTTCTGCGATACCGGGAGCGACCATCGCCAGTGTTGCTTGTTTGACTTGGCCAAGTGCGATAAAGGCATGCATAATACCCCACACGGTACCGAACAGACCGATATATGGACTAATCGAACCAACGGTCGCTAAAAATGGCAGACTTGTTTCTAACTCTTCTACTTCACGGCCCACCGCTACACGCATTGCCCGGCTGGTACCTTCCATAATGAAATCTGGCGAAGCAGCATTAGATTTATGTAAACGAGCAAACTCAGTAAATCCGCAGTAAAAGATCTCTTCGGTGCCGAAAAGTTCATCTTTGCGTTTTTTACTGTCTTGGTACAGGATCGACAGGTCTTTACCTGACCAAAACTTGTCTTCGAATGCTTCTGCACTTTTTTGTGCTTTGGTTAGTGTTTTACTGCGTTGAAATATCATCGTCCATGACAAAATTGACATGCCTAATAACAACAACATGACCAATTTAACGAGGAAACTGGCTTGTAAGAATAGATCTAGAATTGAAATATCAGCACTCACTAGAGGTAAACTCCATACTCATTGATTGAGGCATAGCAATCGGCCTCATGTTCTGATTGTTAATACATGCTACCTTAACTATTGCTTTACACAATAGGTCGCCTTTAGGATTGACCAGCTCTTGACAGAATGTTAGCGAAGCTTTTTTAAGTTGCGAAACACAACTCTTTACTGTCAATTGCTCGTCAAGACGAGCGCCCTTCAAAAAATCAATATCCACATGTCGGACAACAAATCCTATATGTTGTTCCAAAAGTGATTGTTGATTGATGCCTATCTGGCGCAACATTTCAGTACGTGCACGTTCGAAAAATTTCAGATAATTGGAGTGATAGACCACACCACCGGTGTCGGTATCTTCGTAATAGACCGTAACAGGCCATTCAAAAGTCTTCATAGTTTTGGCATGCCAACCCTAAATTATTACAACTGACTGATTACTATAACGCATCTACTGCCCTGTAGTACAAGGGAAGAAGGTACTTTTCACTTTCTCCTGATAAAAAATTAGCGCTGCCTCAAAGAGACAGCGCTATCTTGGTTATTTCATCATCACTCTATTTCAGAAAGATGACAGTTATCCAGCTAACCTAACAAACGTTAGATATAAAAGAATAATCAGTGAAAAATATGGACTGAATACCACCTGCCAAATCCAATGCTTTGGTTTAAAGCCAATACCGAAAACCATACTGGCACATAACGACCAAATCATCAGAGGAGCAATGACGGGGTTAAAACCACCGATGCTCTCTGAATATGCTTTTGAATCCCACATGACCATAGCCAAGTGATAAAAAGCAAGGACCAGTGATAAGGCTCTAAATAGAGCCTTATCGAGTGGTCGATGCAATTTAGCAACGGTATCAGACCAATTATTCACTGTCTTTGTCCATTTGATCGCGGTGCTCTAACCAAAGCGCGTTGATAATACCGAATGAACAAGCAAGTAGTAGGCCTAGAACCCATACGAAATACCACATAGTAAATGCTCCTTAGTAGCCTGCGTTGTTTGGATTTTCAACATGTTCTTTAGTAAGACGACCGTACATTTTGTAGTAACAAAATGCTGTGTAGCACAGAATAATCGGCACGAACACAGCCGCAACACATGTCATTACAGTCAGAGTCAATTGGCTTGAAGTTGCGTCCCACATGGTCAAGCTCACGTTTGGATTTACGCTTGAAGGCATGATGAATGGGAACATAGCAAAGCCTGCAGTAAGAACGATACCCGCCAAACCTAAGCTAGAAGATACGAATGCAAAACCACCTTTTTTCGCACGAGAGAACAGTGCAGCAAGAAGCGGCATTACAACAGCAAGTACTGGAGCAATCCACATTGCTGGGTATTTGCCGAAGTTGTACATCCAAGCACCCGTTTCACGAACGACTTCTTTGTTCAGTGGGTTAGATGAAGCGTGGCCATCAATAACACTTTTTACAACAAATCCGTCAATGTTTTGAACCCAGATACCTGCAATTACCATCAGTACAGCAACGATAACACCAGTGATTTGCGTTACAGAACGCGCACGGTCATAGACTTCTTCTGATGCTTTCATTTGTAGCCATGCAGAACCTTGCATTTGAACCATGATGACACAAACTAGGCCAGACACGATACCAAATGGGTTAAGTAGCCCAAAGAAACCACCTTCGTAACGAACTTGTAAGAATTCGTTTACGCTTAGAGGTACACCTTGTAGAAGGTTACCAAATGCAACACCGATAATCAGTGGAATAACGATACCGTTAATTGCCAAACCGATGTCCATTGCGTTACGCCATCTTGGATCATCAATTTTGATACGGTATTCAAGACATAGTGGACGTAGCCATAAAGAAGCTAGCACCAAAATCATACCGATGTAGAAACCAGAGAATGATGATGCATAGACCATTGGCCATGCAGCAAACAGCGCACCACCAGCAGTGATAAGCCAAACTTGGTTACCATCCCAGTGAGGAGCAATGGTGTTAATCATCATACGGCGTTCAGTGTTCGTTTTACCAATAAATGGAACTAACGCACCAACCCCCATGTCGAAACCTTCTGCGACCGCGTAACCAACAAATAGTACGCCGATCAGTACCCACCAGATAAATCGTAGGACTTCGTAATCAAACATTATCGTGTCTCCTCGCTTAAGCTTCTACTTGGCGGCTAACTTTGTCTTCAACAGAGTTACCGTTTTGTTCGAAATGGTAGCGACCAGTATGTAGGCTACTTGGACCTTTACGACCAAATTTAACCATTAGATAAACCTCTACCACTAGGAAGATGGTGTACAACGCTAAGATAATGATTAACGATGTAATTAGATTACCCATACTCAATGCTGAAGCAGCTACGTTAGTCGGTAAGATTTCACCTACAGCCCATGGTTGACGACCATATTCTGCAACGAACCAACCTGTTTCAACTGCAATCCATGGTAGTGGAATACCAATAAGTGCAGCTTTAAGTAGTAGTGGGTGTTGTTGAATCTTGTTACGGCAAGTTTGAATAAATGACAAGCCAAAGATTAAGAACATTGCCACACCACATGCAACCATGATACGGAATGAGTAGAATAGCGGCCAAACTTCAGGAATTGAATCATCCGCTGCTTTTTGGATCTGTGCTTCAGTCGCATCTGTTACGTTGTTTGTGTAACGTTTAAGAAGCAGACCATAGCCCAAGTCACCTTTCACTTTTTCGAAATCTACTTTATCTTCTGGAGTACTTGTACCAGAACGTAGTTTTTCTAGAAGTTCGTAGGCGTACATACCATTACGGATGCGATCAACGTGTTGAGCGCGAAGATCACGAAGGCCAGGAACTTGTTCATCAATAGAACGAGTTGCGATGATACCTAGCGCCCAAGGAATTTGCACGGCATAGTGCGTTTCTTCATCTTCATTACTTGGTAAACCTAACAGAGTCCACGCGGCTGGTGCTGGTTGAGTTTCCCATTCACCTTCGATCGCAGCAAGTTTGGTTTTCTGTACCGCACCCATTTCGTAACCGGATTCATCACCCAGCATCATTACAGAAACGACTGCACAAATACCGAATGAAGCAGCAACGGCAAATGAACGACGCGCGAATGCAATGTCACGGCCTTTCAATAGGTAGTATGCACTGATACCAAGAATGAACATCGAACCAGTACAGTAACCTGCTGCTACAGTGTGAACAAATTTCACCTGAGCAACTGGGTTTAGTACCACTTCGGCAAAGCTCACCATTTCCATACGCATACTTTCATAGTTGAATTCTGCGCCAACTGGGTTTTGCATCCAGCCGTTTGCAACAAGAATCCAAAGTGCCGAGAAGTTAGAACCGATTGCGGTTAACCAAGTCGCCACTAAGTGTTGACGTTTAGATAGTCGATCCCACCCGAAGAAGAATAGACCTACAAAGGTAGACTCAAGGAAGAAGGCCACTAAAGCTTCTACCGCAAGCGGGGCACCGAAGATATCACCTACATAGTGAGAGTAGTAAGACCAGTTAGTACCAAATTCAAATTCCATGGTTAAACCGGTAGAAACACCTAGGGCAAAGTTAATACCGAATAATTTACCCCAGAACTTTACCATGTCCTTATAGATAGGTTTATCGGTCATTACGTACAAAGACTCCATGATGGCAAGCAGGAACGTCATGCCTAGAGTCAGAGGTACGAATAAGAAGTGATACATCGCTGTTAATGCAAACTGCAATCGCGACAGATCAACTACGTCAATCATAGTAACTCCTTTGTGTCGGCTGAAAGACACGTTGAGCACACTTACTCCACTCACTTTGTTACAACACCCTGATAAATGTTATAAAAAAGTGATTTTTGTTGTAAACATGTGCCGTTGTGGTTAGTTAATTGTTAAGCGCTAGCTAATATAGCTGCGGCTAATAGTACTGCCAAACGAAGATTGTTTCAAAAGGTTTATAGAATCTTTCCGTATTGATTTAAATCAATAGTATTCAGGCAGCGATAGGTAAGAAACGAACAAAATGATTCAAATCAATGAAATCAACTTTTCAATGTTACAGTTTAGTGAAATATGGGGAATTAATAGCGATGTGATACACAAACAGTTAACATAGTGAAAAATATCGTTAACTAGAGATATAAAAACAGATTGTAAAAAACGTGATACAAGTCACACTAAATGAACAAATATAAACAGATGCTAATTTTTGTTACTGAGTTGACTCATTCACACATAGTATAAATGAGTCAATATTTCATATAAATGGCACTGTTAGGCTTTATCAATACCAAAGTGAAGGTACGAACGATCGGTTGCTATTCGTCCTCTAGGAGTTCGTTGCAAAAAACCTTGTTGAATAAGGAAAGGCTCTAACACATCTTCAATCGTGTCTTTTTCTTCCCCTATTGCAGCGGCTAAGTTATCAAGCCCAACCGGTCCACCACCAAATTTTTCCATGATGGCGAGCAGTAGCTTGCGATCCATGTAATCAAATCCTTGGTGGTCAACATCTAACATGTTGAGAGCTTTATCTGCGATATCAGCACTGATATGACCATCACTTTTTACTTCCGCATAATCTCGAACACGTCTTAACAAGCGGTTGGCAATACGAGGTGTACCTCGAGCTCGACGAGCCACTTCTAATGCACCGTCCTCTGCCATTGATAACCCTAAGCATTCTGCACTTCTTTGCACAATATGCTGTAAATCAGGCACATTATAATACTCAAGTCGTTGCACAATTCCAAATCGATCTCGTAGCGGGGATGTTAATGAACCCGCTCGGGTAGTCGCACCAATTAATGTAAAAGGTGGGAGGTCGATTTTTATGGATCGAGCAGCAGGGCCCTCTCCAATCATGATATCAAGTTGGTAGTCTTCCATTGCAGGATAAAGCACTTCCTCTACTACTGGGCTGAGGCGGTGAATTTCATCAATAAAAAGAACATCATTTTCTTCTAGGTTAGTGAGCAGCGCAGCCAAATCGCCAGCTTTTTCCAACACCGGCCCCGAAGTAGTTCGAATATTCACTTCCATTTCATTGGCGACAATATTCGCTAATGTCGTTTTACCGAGCCCTGGTGGCCCAAAAATAAGTAAGTGATCAAGTGCTTCACTGCGCTTTTGCGCCGCTTGAATAAAGATTTCCATTTGATCGCGCACGTGATCTTGACCACGATAATCTTCAAGCTTTTTAGGACGAATAGCGCGATCAATCAGCTCTTCTTCTCTAAATGACGGACTTTCGGCGGCAATAAGACGATCAGCTTCAATCATTGAAGACATTCCTAATTGACTAACTCCCGACCATTTTCTTATCGGGAAAATAATGAATTACCCTATCCAATAACAAAGATTGTCATTGATTAGGGGCTACACCATAGATTTTAGAGCATCTCTGATCAGTTGCTCGCTACTCATACCTGGCTTGGCGATTTGTGATACCACTTTAGACGCTTGAGTCGGTTTATAGCCTAAAGCCAGTAATGCGCTCACAGCCTCTTCTTCAGCACTTTGATCAACACCTGTTACTGTATCTACCGGTGCCGCATCGGTTGCTGGAGTGAGCAGATCACCTGTCCCCCACCCTTTAAGGCGATCTTTCATTTCAACGACCAAGCGTTCAGCAGTCTTCTTACCAACGCCTGGTAGCTTAACTAGTGTTGAAATATCTTCACGTTCTACACATGACACAAACTGGTTAGCTGTCATACCCGATAAAATGCCTAATCCCATCTTAGGACCGACGCCATTGGCTTTAATCACTTCGCGGAATAAAGCACGTTCACCAACGGTATTGAACCCGTATAACAACTGTGCATCTTCACGTACAACGAAGTGAGTATAAATGATGGCTTCTTCACCGACATTGGGTAGTTCATAGAAGCAACTCATCGGCATTTGTACTTCGTAGCCAATGCCACCAATATCAACTAATACTTGTGGTGGTTGTTTTTCAATTAATGTGCCGCGTAAACGTCCAATCACGGGCGATACCTTTTTGATCATGAAACATGAAAAAGATGATAATCAATAACTGGATGGATAGCCAGTAAAAGATAAATCGCTGAAGGTGTGAGCCAAACCGTCACTTTAAAGAGATTACCTAGAGGATAAAGGTTTAACGATATCGTCCACGACGCGCACTCGTCGCCTTACCTGCCATAGCAATTAACGTTTTATTGGTATTGGCATGGCAAATAGCAACACCTAAAGCATCAGCCGCATCGGCCTGCGGGCGGGCAGGTAACTTAAGCATTTGTTGAACCATATGCTGTACTTGCGCTTTATCTGCACCACCGGTTCCTACTACAGCCTGTTTAATTAAACGAGCTGCGTATTCAAACACGGGTAAATCTGCGTTGACTGCAGCGACGATAGCACTGCCACGAGCCTGACCTAGCTTTAAAGCTGAATCAGCATTTTTAGCCATAAAGACCTGTTCGATGGCAAACACATCGGGCTGAAATTGAGTGATAATTTCCGAAACCCCCGCGTAGATTTGTTTTAAACGAGGCGGTAATTCTTTCTCCGATGTACGGATACAACCACTGCCTAAGTACTGCAAATGACGACCTTGTTGACGGATTACACCGTAACCTGTAATACGCGAACCAGGGTCGATTCCTAGGATAATGGCCATTGAGATAGATACCTTACTTTATTGTTTCAACCAATTTTGTAGACTGTCCTCTTCTATAGGATCTTAGATCACTAAACGAAGCATTATGTTCATAGAGCAACATATAAAGTAAAGAAAGTGGACCGAAGTCCACTTTCTTATGATGTTTCAACTCATTGATATTTGTTGGCTATACATTAAAAACCGTTATTTACGACGCCAAGTCGTGCCTTCAGGGCCATCTTCTAAAATAACCCCCATTTCATTGAGTTTATCACGCGCCATGTCAGCATTTGCCCAATCTTTAGCAGCACGCGAATCATTACGTAATTTGATGAGTGCTTCAATTTCCGCGGCTTCGTCGTCATCACCTAATTCACCCTGTAAAAATTGCTCAGGATCTTGGTAAAGAATACCAATCACGTCAGCTAGTTCACGCATCAATGCACCTAACGAATTAGCTTGCGCCTGATCTTCACCTTTCAATCGGTTGATATCACGTGCCATATCGAACAATACTGAGTAAGCCTCTGGCGTATTGAAATCATCATCCATTGCTGTATTGAAACGCGCTTTGTAATCATGATTATCAGCAGGTGCTACTGTTAAATCTAGCCCACGTAAAGCCGTGTATAAGCGTTCAAGTGATGCACGAGCCTGCTTTAGGTTTTCTTCACTGTAATTAAGTTGGCTACGATAGTGGCCTGACATTAAGAAATAGCGGACAGTTTCGGCATCGTAATGCTCTAGAACATCACGGATAGTAAAGAAGTTACCGAGAGATTTTGACATTTTCTCGCGATCAACCATGACCATACCGCTGTGCATCCAAGTATTCACGTATTGACTATCGTGAGCACAGCAAGATTGAGCAATTTCGTTTTCATGGTGTGGGAATTGCAAATCAGAACCGCCACCATGAATATCAAAATGATCACCCAAAATGGAAGAGTTCATCGCTGAACATTCAATATGCCAACCTGGTCGACCTTTACCCCATGGCGAATCCCATTCAGGCTCACCTGGCTTCGACATTTTCCAAACCACAAAATCCAGTGGGCTGCGTTTTGCCGATTCAATATCAACACGAGCACCTGCTTGTAGTTGGTCTAGATCTTGACGGGAAAGACGTCCGTACTCATCAAACTTTGATACTTCAAACATCACATCGCCATTATCAGCAACGTAAGCGTAGCCTTTATTGATCAATGTTTGAACGAGTTCGATGATTTGCGGGATAAATTTCGTTGCACGTGGCTCAACGTCTGGACGACGAATATTCAATGCATCGAAATCGTTGTACATTTCTTGCACCAAACGTTCAGTCAATGATTCGCATGACTCGCCATTTTCTGCAGCACGTTTAATGATCTTATCATCGATATCGGTAATGTTGCGTACAAATGTTAAATCGTAGCCTGAGTAGCGCAGGTAGCGCGACACAACATCAAATGAAACAAAAGTTCGCCCATGTCCGATGTGACAGAGATCATAGATGGTGACTCCACAGACATACATGCCAACTTTGCCAGCAACGATGGGTTTAAATTCCTCTTTCTGTCTTGTCAGTGTGTTATATATCTTCAACATGATCTCTATCTAATTTGTCTATAAAACGAAATGGTGTAACAGTATAACAACTCTATTATGCTTAGGTCATCCATTTGATGTTTTGAATGAACAAAAAGTTAGGCTAGAATTGCTATTTCATACAAAACAAAGCAAAGGTAATGCTCATGATCACCCTTCATACTAATTTTGGTGACATCAAAATCCAACTTAATGAAGAAAAAGCACCAGAAACAAGTGCCAACTTCCTACAATACTGCCGCGATGGTTTCTACGACAACACTCTTTTCCACCGTGTTATCGATGGCTTCATGGTTCAAGGTGGCGGCATGACTTCTGGTTTAAAAGAAAAAACCAGTCGTGCACCAATCCGTAACGAAGCTAATAATGGTCTGAGCAATAAAGTGGGTACGCTAGCAATGGCTCGTACAATGGAACCACATTCAGCAAGCTCACAGTTCTTCATCAACGTGAACGACAACACTTTCCTAGACTTCCGTTCAGAAAGCCTAGACGGTTGGGGTTACTGCGTATTTGGTGAAGTAGTTGAAGGTATGGACGTTGTTAACCAGATTAAAGGGGTTAGCACGGGTTCATACGGTATGCACCAAGACGTACCACTAGAAGACGTGGTTATTACTGGTACTACCATCGAAGAGTAATCAAAAAGCTGAGCACTTTAGTGCTCAGCTCCTTTATTTATGCAAAAGACACTTTTTATTTCCGATCTTCACCTTACCCCGACCCGACCAGATATTACTGATTGTTTCATGCGCTTTATGCAGAATGAAGCCATAGAGTGTGATGCATTATATGTACTGGGAGATTTATTCGACTTTTGGATTGGTGACGACGACGATAGCCCATTTGCCAGACAGATTAAACAGGCATTTAAACACCTAACGGATCAAGGCATTCCTTGCTATTTTACCTGTGGAAATAGGGATTTTCTCGTTGGTAAACGGTTTGCCAAACAAACGGGAATTACGTTATTACCAGACGAACATGTCGTTGATCTCTATGGCCGTAGAGCCGTGGTTCTCCATGGTGATACATTGTGCACACAAGATGAACGTTATCTCGAATTTCGCGCCAAAGTTCATCAACCATGGTTACAGCGATTGTTTAAATGTTTACCTATGTTTGTTAGACGAAAGCTGGTTGCTCGTATTCAATCTGATATCCGCCAAGACAAACAACAAAAATCCATGGATATTATGGACGTCACGCCCTCAGAAGTGGTGAATGTTATGCATCGACATCAGGTAGATTTAATGATTCACGGTCATACCCATCGCCCAAATATTCATCAAAATACAGATTCGAGTCAAACGCGTATTGTGTTGGGAGATTGGTTTGAACAGGGCTCTGTTTTAATCGTTAAACACAATGACTTTCAATTGGAACAACGTGAGTTTTTTCACTAAACACCATTTTTTTCGTCCACACTCACTGGAAATAGAATACGCTTATAACAATACTGTAAATTTGTGTGCGCGGAGCTAGACAGAATTCTATGGGCGATAGCCAAAAGATAATCAAATATTCTTATATTGCTCGTCAGCCGATACTCGACCAAAATAAATGCACTGTCGGTTACGAGCTATTGTTTCGTGATGGGCCTAATAATAGCTTCCCTGATATTGACCCAGAGACAGCGACGAGCAGGCTCTTATCTGACCACTTCTTATCGAATCATTACCAAACGTTAGGCGAAAATTTTGGTTTCGTTAACTTTCCTTACCAAAGTTTAATCAATCTGATTCCAACACTCTTTCCTTCACATAGTTTAGTTATAGAAGTACTGGAAACCTGTGAACCTTCGGATGAGTTATTGAGTGCAATCAAGCATATGCGTAAGCAAGGCTATAAAATCGCACTGGATGACTTTATTCCTAATCAGGCTTGGAAGCCTTTTATCCCGTATATTTCCGTTATCAAGTTTGATTTACGCGCAATATCTATCGCCAAAGCAAAAATCTTTATGGATCGAGTTAAAGGGTATGATATTGAGTTTTTGGCGGAAAAAGTAGAAACCTATGACGAATTTCAGCAAGCAAAAGCGGCAGGCTTTACCTTATTCCAAGGCTATTTTTTTAGTCAGCCCGAAGTCTTACAACGTAAATCTTTAAACCCTACTTTCCTCACTTTAGTTCAATTATGTAAAGAGATTTCTAAAGAGAACCTTGACTACAAAAAACTAGAAGAGATTATTACGAAAGACTTATCTGTCTCATTTAAACTGTTGTCGTTCGTGAATGCATCGGCTTCGGTGAGTTCCAAAATTCAAAATTTTAAACAAGCGTTAGTCTATCTAGGCGAACAAAAGTTACGCCGCTTTGTCTCTATTGTTGCTATTGCATCCACTCAAGACGACAAACCTAACGCGCTGTACACTTTATCCATACAACGAGCCCGCTTTTGTGAGCTACTTTGGCAACGAGCTAGAGTAAAATGTAACAACTTCGATTTAGAAGATGGAGCGGCCTTTCTCACCGGTATGTTCTCTTTGTTGGATAGCTTACTCGATCAACCCTTAGATAACATCGTCGAACAAATACCGATTGATGAAGCATTAAAACAAGCACTACTAAAAAAAACCGGCATATTGGGCAATATTCTAACGTTAGTACAGTCTTATGAGCACGCTGATTGGGATGTAGTGGCTCGCCAATCTAAGGTACTTCAACTTTCAGAAAAAGACGTGATCAAAAGTTACGATGATGCGATTGAATGGGCTGATGTCATGATGGATATGCAGCTATAGACTTTTAAGAGTCCTATGAATACACTTGTTTCTTTGTTTCCCAACAGTACCTTCCAACTATGACCCTATGCTATTGTTGCTCTGGCCTAACCTACGCTCAGTGCTGCGAACCTATTCATAACGACCATGCTAAGGCCGAAAAACCGGAACAGTTAATGCGCGCTCGCTATAGTGCTCACGTACTCGGTTTGGTCGACTTCGTCGTTAATACCTACCACTCATCATGTGACGCTGAACAGCAACGAGAGAGCATTGCTGAATCAATCAATAGTGATTGGCGCCAGCTAGAAGTGCTGTCAGTCGAAAATAGCGCAAACCAAGATGAAGGGTTTGTCCATTTTAAAGCGCATTTTGCCGATCATAACCAAACTTATTGCTTAGAAGAAAAATCCCGCTTTGTACGAGAACATGGACTCTGGTATTACATAGATGGTGAATTTCCTCAACACCAACCAAGCACAAAGATTGGACGCAACGATCCCTGCCCTTGTGGTAGTGGCAAGAAATATAAAAAGTGTTGTGGTAAGTAGCTCTTTGAAATAAAAAACCAGCTTATAAGCTGGTTTTTCAATACAAAGGAAAAAGCGATTCATACGATTATTTTTGGTCAATAATCCACTTTTGAAATGCCTTACGATCTTCAACTGAAGCACTTTTATAAACGCGTTTTAGAGTCGATAAGTTATCGCCAGGTAACACTTGTCCAGACCCCTTCACTGATTGACTACTAACCACTTTACCTGTGTTATCAGTAGTAATATAGGTCATTGCAACGGCCGCTTTACCGCCTTTTTTATTATATTCTTCTGCATCATTCGCATAGTTACGGCCAAAGCGTAAACCATCTATACTCAGCTTATCTGCAACTTTTTTAATATCTTTACCTGAATTTACTGACTGTAAATGCCACGCCAAATTAGGCATTTTTTTCTTAGCAACCGCATAACTATCAAATTCAGGTAACACCATTTTTATTTTGTCTTCTGATGCAGAAAAGCGAGCGATGATGATATCGCTATAAGCCTTTTTATAATCGTCGTGATCTAAAAAATCCTGCGTATATTGGAAAACAATTTGGTTTACACCATCAGGCAAAGTCAGTGATTTCGTTTTATCTAAAAGCCCACCGTCAACATCAGGCTTTTTCATATTTACAGTTAAAATGCTAATACCTTCGGGAAACTGCAATTCCACAGACGCATTTGCTGTATAAGATACTAGTAAGCCAATACCTAGTGCACCAACACTCCAAATTTTTTTCATTATTTTCTCCATTAAAAAACCCAGCATTAAATGCTGGGTTTATTGTACATGCTAAGTTACTGTTATTACCAGTAAACGCGAGCACCTACAGCTAGGCCATTACGAGCTTCAGGTTGAGTACCGTTTACACCTGAATCTTGGAAACCATACTCAACATAAGTTAGGGCCCAAGTAACTGGACGGTAGCTAACACCTAGATAAACATTGTTTAGATCAGCGTTGTCTTCGTCTTGCATTTTAACAAATTGGTAACCGCCATAAACAGCAGTCGCTTTAGAGATATTGTAAGAAGTTGCAAGGTTGATTGCATCTGAATCATCATCAGCATCGTTTACATTACGATCGATGTGTGCATATGTAACACCGATTAGAGCGTCACCAACAGTGTATTCACCAGTCAACTCAGTAGAAGTAGACTCGATATCACCTGTGTAGTTACCACTTGTTAGGTCATTGCTGTGGTAGTACGTAACACCAGCGTGCACTTTTAGATCACCAAATGCAGTGCCGGCAAACAATGCACCTTCAGTAGGAGCAGATTTGCTTTCATCTAGGTTGTACTGAGCGCGAACCCAGAAGTTGTCTTTATAAAGATCGTAGTTGATAGAGTTCTTTTGCCAGTAGTCATCATTCGCAACTTCGTGATCATAAAGAGCTTTATCAGCAATACCGTAGTACCATGAGTACTCAGCACCATACACATCATCAGCTAGTAGTGCATTACGACCGAAGTACAGTGAACCGTACTCATCGCTAGCAACACCAATCCAGTTTTTACGACCATTCATATCGTTAGTCAAACCGAATTCTACGTTACCAATAAGGTTTAGAGAATCAGTCAGTTTCCAAGAAGCGTTGATCCCTGCACGAGAAGAACCTTCGTCGATAGCTGTTTCTGAGGAGTTATCTGTAGTTTCGTAAGTGATCGCTTCACGGATTTGACCGTAGAAGTCAACTGTACCGCTGTCGTTTTTAACGATCTCTGCTGCGTTTGCAGAACCTGCTGCTGCAAGCACTGCTAGTGCTAAAAGAGTCTTTTTCATAATAATCCACTGCCTTTTCTTAAATCGGGAGATCCTTTGCCCGGTTCCCTTTTTGTTATTGATGATGGCTGACAACTCTACGGTTATTCACCATCGCCACTAAATTCGGGACTAAGATTGCAAAAGAAAATTCTAAGTGTCAAATACTCTAAAAGCCAAGTTAAAAAAACATAAAAATACTTATTTTTCATAACCTTAATTAAAAACCGATGTAAAAAACGCNGGATAATTATCTCTTTATAAGGGTAAAATGTATCAATATTTAGAATTTTATAAAGCTAATTAACCACGTATGGAGATTTATATTTTTGAATCGTAAATAATCCTTTAACTACATGAAGGTTCAATCTTTTTTTGTGAACGAGATCTACATTTGATTTAAAACAGTGTTGTTTTAGCGAACTACTTGTTAAGTAACGATCTGTGGTAGACTCCGCCCGTCTTGATGATGAGAGCCATTATGCTTAGCCCAAACGTTCAAAAATCCATACGAAATAGCTATCAAAACCTGCAAGCACAACTCGATAATTTTGTACCTCGCCGAGCACAAAACTATTTGGTGGCTGAAATTGCCAAAAGTTTGAGTGGTAGCTACCACAAAACGAATCGTATGTTAGTGGCTGAAGCGGGTACAGGGATTGGTAAATCGTTGTCTTACCTCATGGGGGCGATTCCAGTTGCGATCGCTAATAATCGCAAAGTGGTCATTTCTACAGCTACGGTTGCGCTTCAAGAACAGCTTCTTAATAAAGATCTCCCACTCTTTCGCCGCATTACCGATTTAAATTTCTCTTTTATCGTGGCCAAAGGACGACAACGTTACTGCTGCGCAGAAAAGCTTGCCTCTGCTGCCGGAGTTGATGGTGGCCAAATGGCCATGTTTGAAACCAAACCCAAACAAGCCGATATCGAGTTACTGCAAAAGCTCTATCACGAATTAGCTCAGCAGCGTTGGGACGGCGATAGAGACTCTTGGCCAGACCCTATAGATGATGCTATCTGGCAATTGATCGTTAGTGATAAGCACACGTGTAACCATAGTTTTGCAGCTCACCGTCACTGCCCCTTTCAGAAAGCTCGTGCGGAATTAGATAAAAATGATGTCATTATTGCCAACCATAGCCTAGTCATGTCTGATGCTAACCTCGGTGGCGGTGTCATTTTGCCAGAACCAGAGAACACCATTTATGTATTTGATGAAGCGCATCATTTACCTCATGTTGCTCGCGATCACTCTTCTGCATCCGCAACATTAAAGGGAGCGGCAAGTTGGCTAGAGAAGCTTAACCAGTCATTGGCTAAATTTTCTAATTTGGCTGACGAAAAACGTGTATCTCGCTTTCGCAATCTAGCTCAAGAAAGCTTCCAGCAATTGATACCAACACTCTCGCAATTACCAAATCGCTTTAATATCGAGGGATTTGAAGAAGGCGTGTTTCGCTTTGAAAACGGTGAACTCCCCGATTGGTTAGAAGAACAAGCGAAAGAACTAAAACGCGACAGTCAAAAAGCCAATCAAGCAGTAGCGAAAATTGCCGATTTAATCGCCGAAAGAGTAAAAGAGGGAGAATTATCGTCTCGGCTCGCGGAACCCGCTTTAACAGAGCTCGGATTTTATATTCAACGCTTGGAAAACCTGCAGCAAGTTTGGGCCTTAATGGCAGAGGTTGTACCTGATAAAGCCGCACCTTTAGCACGTTGGTTAGAGGTAAGTCCGGAGCGTGATCGTGACTTCATTGTTAATGTCGCTCCCCTTGAAATAGGTTGGC
The DNA here is from genome assembly GCF_009874545.1 of Vibrio eleionomae. Lineage (NCBI taxonomy): Bacteria > Pseudomonadati > Pseudomonadota > Gammaproteobacteria > Vibrionales > Vibrionaceae > Vibrio > Vibrio eleionomae. Next base: position 46,131 of record NZ_WEKT01000007.1, read on the forward strand.
AGTTAGACCAACAACTGTGGAGCCGATGCATTGGCGCCGTTTTGGTATCAGCCACGATGCGAGCACTTAACTCTTTTCATTATTTCTGTCGCCAAGCTGGGATCAGTGAAAAAGAAGAAGACGGTGTTCAATTTTTAGCGCTTGCCTCACCGTTTGACTATAAACAGCAGGCAGAGTTACTGATTCCTAAAATGGATTATGAGCCAGCAGCACCGCAATTTACTCAGTATTTGTCGCAACGCTTAGAACACTTTATCGAGCCCAATAAAGCCAACCTGGTGCTCTTTTCATCTTATTGGCAAATGAAAGAAGTCGCTGAATACATCGCACCCATTTGTAAAAGCAAGGGGTGGACGCTACAACTTCAAGGAACAAAGTCGCGTAATGAAATTCTAAAAAAACATAAAAATCTAATTAAAAAGCAAAAAACTAGTGTTTTATTTGGCACAGGAAGCTTTTCTGAGGGATTAGACTTACCTGGTGAGTTATTGGAAAACTTGGTGATCACAAAAATTCCGTTCGCAGTTCCGACATCACCAATAGAACAAGCACATGCTGAATATATTCAAAATCGCGGTGGCAACCCGTTTATGCAGATTACCGTTCCTGAAGCCAGTAAAAAACTGATACAGTCAGTTGGGCGGTTATTACGTAAAGAACGCGATTCAGGACGTGTAGTGATACTCGATCGACGTATTGTCTCTAAACGTTATGGGAAACAATTACTTGATTCACTTCCACCGTTTAAGCGCAACATTGAATATTAATGACTCGGGAAACCAGTTATGAAAGATTTTAGCCACATTAGACAATTGTTAGAAACTCTGAGCGTTCAAGCTGCTAATTTAGATCGGCAACGCGGCGAACATCACTTGCCATTATTCGATGATATACTCTTTCATTGTCACGCAAAATTGCTCACCCCCTGCGTACAAGAAACGAAAAGTACGCTAGAAAGCTTAATTCGCGAACAAGACTCAAAGCGACTCACGCAAAGCCGAGCGGAATATTTAACGGAAAGATTATTAGCACAGATCAGCGCAATTCAGCGCGAAATTTCAACCACCAGCGTGCGCAGTCATGAACCCAAACACGCGTCTTATTATCGCAAACCGATTAGCACGCTTTATCAAGAATTAGCACAACATCAAGAATGGGAAAGACGTCTTGCTGACATGGTTCAAGATAAACAATATGCCCTGGACAATGCGCCTTTTAATGAAAAACAGATAGCTCAAAGTGCGCTACTAGCGGTAGAGCAACGGTTAAAACGCTGTCAAACCGCTAAAACTAAACTGGAAAATCAAATCACTTATCGCGAGAGAAATCAGTAATGAGTCAATCAACCCCATCACTTGAGCAAGCGCCAGACGAAATTAAATTAGCCGTTGATCTAATTTATCTACTAGAAACCAATAACGTCGATCCAAAGGTTGCTTTAGCTGCGCTAGAGATAGTAAGGCAAGATCTAGAAAAGAAATCTGAGCCAAACCCAACATAAGTTGGCTAATAACCCGTAGATAAACAAGGTTGAGGCATCCAGCCTACATGGTAATATGGGTTACAGAAGACTATCTCACAAGATAGGTTAACCAGCAAAGGACAGATAATGAAAGTTGTTAGCTTTAATATCAATGGCTTACGCGCTCGCCTTCACCAACTGCAAGCCCTTATCGACAAACATCAACCCGACGTTATTGGCTTACAAGAAATCAAAGTACACAATGATGCCTTCCCTGTTGCTGACGTTGAAGCCATGGGTTACAAAGTCTACTTCCATGGTCAAAAGGCACATTATGGTGTTGCCATGTTATGTAAACAAGAACCGGTTGATGTTCGTTACGGTTTTCCTACCGATAGTGAAGAGCACCAAAAACGTATGATCATGGCCACCTTTGAAAACGAACAAGGTGAAAAAACAACCGTATTAAACGGCTATTTCCCTCAAGGGGATAACATTAACCATGAGACGAAATACCCATACAAACGTCAATTCTACAAAGATTTGATGCAGTACCTAAATGATTATCACACAAGTGACGATAATCTCATCGTTATGGGTGATATCAATATCAGCCCTATCGATGCCGATATTGGCATTGGTGAGCCGAACCGCAAGCGTTGGTTGAAAACAGGCAAATGTTCATTCCAACCTGAAGAAAGAGAGTGGCTGCAAACGTTAATCGATTGGGGTTTTGTTGATACCTTCCGTCAAGTTCATCCTGATGTTAACGACCAATATTCGTGGTTTGACTATCGTTCACGAGGTTTTGATGATAACCGAGGGTTACGAATCGATGTCATTTTGGCGACACCTAAACTAGCAGCAATCTGTCAAGAGTCAGGCATCGATTACGAGCTGCGCGGTATAGAAAAACCGTCCGATCACGCACCTATCTGGTCCGTATTCCAACAGTAGACATGGCTATCGCCTAGTCAATCTAGCCCGTTTCATTGTTATCCATGCTAACGGGCTTTTTATCCTCCAAACCAGTGACGCGCTTTCAGCCACCCTAGCAACTATGTTCGAGAGTTTGAGAACCGCCCCGACAATACTAATAAAAGCCCAACGGATAAAAGCGTCTAATTCCCAAACACATCATAAGTAAAATATTTCGCTTCAATCTGTTTATATACGCCACTCGCTCTGACCTGATCGATGGCTACGTTAAGTTTTTGAGTCAGATCTTTATCCTGTTTACGTACTGCAATACCAAACCCCTCACCAAACCATTTAGGATCAGTCAATGTCGGACCTACAAAATGATACTGATCGCCACCAGGCTTTTTGAGCATACCTTCTTCAAGAGCAGAAGCATCCCCTAATACTGCGGCAATTCTTCCATTAGCGAGATCTAAGTACGCTTCGTCAAATGATCCGTAACGCACAATATCCACAGAATCACCATAATTGTCGGAAAGGTATTTCTCGTGTGTTGTGGCACGTTGCACACCAATTTTGACCCCTTTCAACCCTTCCTTAGTGAAATCGATATGAGTTCCCTTTTTCGCAATAAACTTATTAGGAATGAGCGCATATTTATGAGTAAAATCGACTTGCTTACGGCGATAATCAGTAATCGACATGGCAGCAATAATGGCATCGTATTTTCGCGCTAATAAAGACGGAATAATACCCTCCCAATCTTGGCGGATAATTTTGCATTTGACCTGCATCTGTTTACACAGAGCATGGGCCATATCGACATCAAATCCTTTCAGTGATCCATCAGGCTCGGTCCAACTAAAGGGAGGATAAGCACCTTCAATACCAAAACGAACAGTGGTCCATTCTTTCGCTTGAGTATTACCAGCAAGAACAGTCGCCAGAACAGCAGCCGTAATTATCCATGTTTTCATGTTCATACTCCCTTAATCGCTATTTGACCCGTGCTCGGATAACGCTCTGAATCCTGCATCTAAAGGTCATTCAGGTATAGCGTTATTTAATTTTTGAGCGATCACTGCAACCATTAATAAATAGAAGAGAAAGTCTTTTAAGCGAGTGGATTAGCCCGACGCGTTAAAGCTATCACCAGCTTTTTGTATATGCAATAAATAAGGAAATAACCATTTCTGCCCTAATTGAGGTTAACCTGTGATCGTTGATGACCTTCTGCTATTACACCTTGAGAGCGTTCAGGTATCGCTCACCACCACCTAGTTCATGATGAGTTTAGTAACTGAATCACCACTATAGAATATCGCGTTACCACAGCAACTCACACGCTTGTACTGGTTTATATCGACATAACATCGTTAAAATTCCACCTATGTCACTAAACTTTAAGTGAGTCATGTCACAATACATGAGCAATAAAGTTGAACACAAAATAAGCGGGAATCATTTTCGTGATAAAAAAGTGGCTGGAAGTGCCGTGCAATAAGGCCAATCAAGAATTCAATCGCTCAATAAGTAGGAAATGAAGCGTTACCATTTACTTTATTTCAATTTTTGAAGATTTATTGATTTAGTTTAAGGTTTGCTACTTTTTTTTAGCTTAAATTGTTTCCCAACGAGACAAATGACAGTATCTATATTCATACAGTTGTATTGAGTGGGTATAACTATTGTTATTTTTATGAGTGTACTGCTCCATCAAGGATAGCTGGCTCAACGGCTAAGACAGTACGTGTTTTTTCTACTAATAAAGGTAGGTATGTCATGGCAGAGCAATTTGCTAAAGCTTGGGAAGGTTTTGCTGACGGTGAGTGGCAAAATGAAGTAAACGTTCGTGATTTTATTCAAAAGAACTACACACCTTATGAAGGTGACGAATCTTTCCTAGTTTCTGAAGGTACTGAAGCCACTAAAACGCTTTGGGCTAAAGTAATGGAAGGTATCAAACAGGAAAACGCGACTCACGCACCTGTTGATTTCGATACTTCTGTTATCTCTACCATCACTTCACATGATGCTGGATACATTAACAAAGACCTAGAAAAAATCGTAGGTCTTCAAACTGAAGCTCCTCTAAAACGTGCGATTATCCCTAACGGTGGTATCCGCATGGTTGAAGGTTCTTGCAAAGCATACGACCGCGAGTTAGACCCTGAAGTTAAAAAAATCTACACTGAATATCGTAAAACTCACAACCAAGGTGTGTTTGACGTATATACTCCTTCAATTCTTAAATGTCGTAAAGCTGGTATCTTAACTGGTCTTCCAGATGCTTACGGTCGTGGTCGTATCATTGGTGACTACCGTCGTATCGCTCTTTACGGTATTGACTACCTAATGAAAGACAAATACGCACAATTCACTTCGCTACAAAGCGATTTAGAAAATGGCGTTGATCTTCGTGAAACTATCCAACTACGTGAAGAAGTAGCAGAACAACACCGTGCTCTTGGCCAAATCAAAGAAATGGCTGCTAAATACGGTTGTGATATTTCTCGTCCAGCTGAAACTGCTCAAGAAGCAATTCAATGGACTTACTTCGGTTACCTAGCTGCTGTTAAATCTCAAAACGGCGCGGCAATGTCTCTAGGTCGTACTTCTACTTTCCTAGATATCTTCATCGAACGTGATATCGCTGCAGGTAAACTGACTGAAGCTCAAGCTCAAGAACTTGTTGACCACTTCGTAATGAAACTACGTATGGTTCGTTTCCTACGTACTCCTGAATACGATGAACTATTCTCAGGCGACCCAATCTGGGCAACTGAGTCAGTAGGTGGTATGGGTCTTGACGGACGTACTCTAGTTTCTAAAACTAACTTCCGTTTCTTAAACAGCCTATACACTATGGGTCCTTCTCCAGAGCCAAACACTACTGTTCTTTGGTCTGAAAAACTTCCTGAAGGCTTCAAAAAATTCTGTGCAAAAGTGTCAATCGATACTTCATCTATCCAGTATGAAAACGACGACCTAATGCGTCCAGACTTCAACTCTGATGACTACGCAATCGCATGTTGTGTATCACCAATGGTTGTTGGTAAACAAATGCAGTTCTTCGGTGCTCGTGCTAACCTTGCGAAAACCATGCTTTACACTATTAACGGTGGTGTAGACGAAAAACTGAAAATTCAAGTTGGTCCAGAAATGCCTAAAATCACTTCTGAAGTTCTTAACTACGACGAACTTTGGGATAAAATGGACCACTTCATGGACTGGTTGGCAAAACAATACGTGACTGCATTGAATGCTATCCACTTCATGCACGACAAATACAGCTACGAAGCGTCTCTAATGGCTCTTCACGATCTACATGTTAAACGTACAATGGCATGTGGTATTGCTGGTCTTTCTGTTGCAGCTGACTCTCTATCAGCAATCAAATACGCAAAAGTTAAACCAGTTCGTGACGAAGATGGTCTAGCAATCGACTTTGATATCGAAGGTGATTACCCTAAATTTGGTAACAACGACCCTCGTGTAGATGACATCGCATGTGAACTTGTTCGCGTATTCATGAACAAAATTCGTGAACTTAAAACATACCGTGATGCTATCCCTACTCAGTCTATCCTTACTATCACTTCTAACGTTGTGTACGGTAAGAAAACTGGTAACACTCCTGACGGTCGTCGTGCTGGCGCTCCATTTGGTCCTGGTGCAAACCCAATGCACGGTCGTGACCAAAAAGGTGCTGTAGCATCTTTGACTTCAGTAGGTAAACTACCATTTGCTGACGCACAAGACGGTATCTCTTACACATTCTCTATCGTACCTAATGCTTTAGGTAAAGAAGAAGGTTCTCGCCGCGCCAACCTAGCAGGTTTGATGGACGGTTACTTCCACCACGAAGAAAGTGTAGAAGGTGGTCAACACTTGAACGTTAACGTTCTAAACCGTGATACTCTTCTAGACGCGGTTGAACACCCAGAGAAATACCCTCAATTAACAATTCGTGTATCTGGTTACGCAGTTCGTTTTAACTCTCTAACTGCAGAGCAACAACAAGACGTAATCTCACGTACTTTCACTGAATCAATGTAATTCAGACTGAAAAGTTAAGTTAATAAATCCCGCTTCGGCGGGATTTTTATTGCCTCACCCATCTATCCAAACACACCCTATCAATTCCTCTTGTTCTCGTATTTTACTGTTACTTGCTATCTTGCTATCTTGCTATCTTGCTATCTTGCTATCTTGCTATCTTGCTATCTTGCTATCTTGCTATCTTGCTAGGGCATGGTGATATCATCTCAAACGCATACAACCCCGTTATTTAACCTTCTGGCGACGATTCTATCTGGAGTAAAAACTCACATAGTAAACTGCGGTAGAAAGAGGTGAGGGAAACATGGATAGATATAAGAAAGCCGGACAACAGCCCGGCCAAATAAAATAGATAAAATATAATTAAATCATAATGTTAAACAACTAAACCACAAACCTTTGGCAATCATTGTGCAAATTAGTTGAGCGTTTATCCACACCCTGACTCGTCTCACTCAATCGGGTATTATTCTCTTCTAAAGAGCTCATTGCTGCTGATATTTGCACCATACTATCGGCCATCGATTGACTCGTTGTCGCCAATTCTTTCATCGAAGCGAAAATCACTTCAGTTTGGCTGGCAGCTTCATCGGCTTTAGTGGTGATCATTCCCATTGCATTCATCGCCTCATGGCCACGCTGTTGACCAATCTCCATCGACTGTTGCGATTGGTTAATATACTGAATCACTTCATCGCTTTCAGTTTTCATGGTTTGAATAGTAGAGGAGATATCAGCCACAGCATCAACTGTACGCACTGCTAAACTACGAACTTCATCAGCGACTACGGCAAAGCCACGCCCTTGTTCACCGGCACGCGCAGCCTCTATCGCTGCGTTCAAGGCCAGCAAATTGGTTTGTTCGGCAATACCATTAATGATATCCATCACTGAATCAATTTTTAATGAGGCTTGTTCTAACTGCTGAATATGACTCGCTGCTGAGTTTAATATCTCACCAATATCTTGTAGTGACTCAATAGCAGCCGAAATGACCGTCGAACCTTCTGTTGCCGCTTGGTTTGAGGCTTTACTCATTTCTGCCACGAATTCTAACGAATTTGACACTTCTTTCGTTGTGACACTCACTTCCTCAGTTGCTGAAGCAAGTAGCTGGCTTTGACTCATTACGTCAGTTTGGCTTTGTGTGAGTTTATCAACACCAGAATGCAAAGCAGCAGCATCTCCCGATAAGGCTTGGCTGTTTTCCTGAACTTTTCTCACCAAACCAGCTAGGTGTTCACAGCTTTGGTTAATCGCAACGGCAAGCTGATTAAACTCATCATTAGGGTTATTCGACACCTGCATTTTCTGCGTCAGATCCCCTTGCGATAATTTCTCTAACACTCGCTTTGTTTGACTTAGAGAACGCGTTAGTGACACACTTTGCATCACAAAAATTGAAATGGTTACCAAGGCTAAAACCGCACAAGCAATAAGAACAGACCACAAAGTAACATCACCAGATTGAGCAGCCTCAGCTTGATACTTCGCACTCAATTTTTCAATATCACCGGAAATAGCATGAATAATGTCACTCGCTTTGGCTTCTCCAGCCAACAGATTTTGCTCTTTAATGGTTTCCTGTTGGCTAAGCTCTGCAACACGCTTAAATGTTGCTTTAAATTGTTCTACTTCTTTTTGGTACAAATTCAGCATCGCATAACTGTTTGACGTATTGACGAAGCCAAACATTGCACGATTGAATAATTTCAGATTGTTCTCACTCTGTTTAAGTAAATAATTTTGCTGCGCTTTAATCATCGCTTGAAAATCTGACATTACGGTTACCATACCCGTTTCATTTATTTTCTTTTCAATTGTCGTTTCCAATGATTTAAGCTCACCTAATTTACCTTCATCGACACTAAAGCCAAGCTCAGATTTAATATTCAACCAAGGGCGAAAAGAGTTGTCGAAAGACTGGGTTGCCGCTAATAAGTCATTTGCTTGCGCAGATAAACCAATACCATTTAAAAAAACGACATCTTGTTTTACTTCATTAAGAAGTTCATCAAGCTCTTTTTTTACCATGGGTATTTGTTTTGAGGAAAGGTCGTCCCGCCCGGCGGCGAGTGAGAGTAATTTTGCTTGGGTGGCGTGTATACCCACTACCCCTTCGGTAATGGCATTACTATTTTGATATTGTGTGCTCATGCTCTTGAGACTGTGCCCAGCAAAAATGCCAAGAGCCACAAATCCTAAACACAGTACAACAATGAAAGCAGTGATTTTCTGCTTTTGAGACAACTTCATTACATCCATGTATTTATCCCTGTTAATTTGTTAATTTATTTTTATTAATAATATTATAAAAAAACCTTTTTATTATGGCTAACTATAACACTGTTATAACACATTGAATTTGAATATCTAAGCGTTTTTAATTTCCCGTAAATTATCCCTAACATTACCAAGGAAAAACTATTTAATTGCAGGTATTTGTAATAAAATGGGCAACAAAAGAAACCTCCAAATAGAGAGCTGCTCATGTCTACTACTGGTCGTATACACTCCTATGAAACCTGCGGTACTGTCGATGGTCCAGGCATTCGTTTTATCATCTTTCTCCAAGGATGCCTCTTCCGTTGTAAGTATTGTCATAACCGAGACACATGGGATGTGCACGAAGGTAAAGAAACCACAGTTGAAGAAATCATTAATGAAGCGAAAACTTATCGCCATTTTATGAATGCATCAGGTGGTGGCATTACTTGTTCTGGTGGTGAGTCAATGCTGCAGCCAGAGTTTGTTCGTGACCTGTTTCAAGCAGCCCATGAAGAAGGCATTCACACCTGCCTCGATACTAACGGTTATATTCGTAAATACACCCCGGTGATTGATGAAGTACTGGAAGTCACCGATCTGGTTATGCTGGACATTAAACAGATGAAAGATGATGTTCACCAAAACTTGGTGGGAGTATCAAATAAACGTGTACTTGATTTTGCTCGTTACTTACAAAAAATAGGCAAATCAACATGGCTGCGGTATGTCGTAGTGCCTGGTTATACTGATGATGAAGAGTCGGCCCGTCTGCTTGGTGAGTTTATTAAAGATATGAGTAATATCGAAAAGATTGAAATGCTACCTTACCACAAGCTAGGCGCACATAAGTGGGAAGCAATGGGTGAAGTCTACCCTCTCGAAGGCGTTGAGCCTCCGAGTAAAGAAACGATGGAATTCATCAAAGGGATCCTTTCTGAATACCATGATAACGTTAAGTACTAAATAGCTGTCTGCTTATTTCTCCCCAGATACCGAAATAAGCCGACATATCGGCTTATTTCGTTACCAATGACGCGAAATTGAACTGCCTTATCGGCTTTTATTCTCAGAAAATATTCCCCAAACTCACCATTTCTATTTCGCTGAATCCATCACATAGACGTAGCACGAATTTTTCGCTATTCGTGGGTAAATTTATGCACCAAATACGTGGTCAGATCATATTTATTAACTGCATGTTATTTTAATCTGAGCCCAGAAACACAAATTTTAAATTTTATACTCTGGTGAGGCCCGCTATGGAAATGACAAATGCTCAACGTCTTATCTTATCTAACCAATACCTATTAATGGCGCAGTTAGACCCATCAAATAGTGCTAAGTATCAACGTCTCAAAACCATCGTTGAACGAGGTTATGACCTACAGATGAGTGAGCTAAACAAAGAGTTTGGCTGTTTGCCTGAAGAGCAATGTCGTCAGGTTATCAATATCATGGAAATGTATCACGCGATGCAAGAATCGTATAACCAACTTAGCTCTGATGCTAAAGCTGACGTTGATCAACGTCGTCTACAATTCCTCGGTTTTGATGCAGTGACAGAAAATCAACTCGTCCAATATGTGCGTTTCCTTGTTGACAGTGAAGGCATGTACCCACAATTTGAAAAAGGTGAACATGGCTTTAACAGTCAAGTTCCGATGCTAGACAAATATCGTAAAATGCAAGCCGTGTGGAGTCAGTGCCCTCGTCAATACCATTTGTCTGCAACAGAGCTCCATCAACTGCTTAACGCATAGTATCTATCCCCAAGTATCCACACTGTTTTTTTAATGAACGACTGCTTTATTTCCGCTGCCAAGATGGCAGCGGAATGTTAAACACTAAAATACATATGACGCCGCAACAAACAGCGCGGCATTGTTACCATGCGCAACGATCGGACTATCTTTTATCTCAGAATCGTAATGGGTAAAACGTAAACCACTGTCAAAGCGGATATGCTCTGTGAGCTTGAAAAAACCATTAACGCCCATGTAATATTGGCCAGCACCGTTGACATGATAACGTTGAATACCGCTATGGCGCGCCTCATGATCAGACACACCATATAAATAATTCGCCATTTTTTCTGAGTTATGTTCATAACCCAAATTGGGAATAATCCCCATATTGCCCATAATGAGCGGATAACTCCAACCCACCGTTGCTAAATAACCTTGATGTTCACCAGTAAACTCAACCGCAACGCCACTTTCAAACGTCCCAGCAGCCGTTTTAATTTGCATTTTAGGACCGATAAGACCCGTACCGTGGCGCTTATCTAGTTGTTTCATCTGCTGATCATCTGAATCGCTGGGGTCAAAATGTCGTCCGTCATACAACACTCGTAACATAACATTCTGCTTAGCATCTTTGGCAAAGAGACGGTAGCCAAGTTCAGTACCTTTAAGATAAATATGCTCTCCATCGTAACCACCGAGCAAGGTGGCATTCGAATCAGAATGAGTATCTTTGTACAGTTCAGACGAAACACCACCACCAACTCCGATAGACCAAGGGCTAGGCGCTGCAATTGCTTGGTTTAACGTCGTAATACCAGCGAAAACTATCCCTAATGGCACGACACTGGAAATGTTTATTTTCATTTTTTTAATCCTTATTCCACAAAAAATGCTACTTGAGTCACACTTGTTTCACATTCTTTGTGCGAGTAATAAATAGGGTTAATCGTGTTTTGTAGGTCAGCCGCTTCCTTAAGTTTGGCATAAGCATAATCATCAACGTTCATATTCATGTTCATAATGTCAAAGATGTAAACACGATACAACCATCACGGAATTGAAATAAACGCATAATTGTTAAGCAAAATCGTGGTTTAAGAACTAGGCTTTAAGTGTTAGGGATTTGTGTTTTTAAGCGGTTGTATGTCAATAAGACATTTTTAGAGGGGAATCACTATGAGTATTTTTGACCACTTTCAGGCACGCTATGAAGCAGCCAAGGACGAAGAGTTATCAATACAAGAGTTTCTAGCTCTATGTAAAGAAGACAAAAGTGCTTATGTAAACGCTGCAGAGCGTTTATTGTTGGCTATTGGGGAACCAGAGCAAGTCGACACATCTAAGCACCCTCGTCTAAGTCGAATATTTTCGAACCGAGTTATTTCACGTTACGAACCCTTCAAAGAATTCTATGGTATGGAGGAAGCTATAGAACAAATCGTATCGTATCTAAAACATGCTGCTCAAGGCTTGGAAGAACGTAAACAGATTTTATATTTACTTGGCCCAGTTGGGGGCGGTAAATCATCATTGGCTGAAAAATTGAAAGCCTTGATGCAACAATGCCCAATCTACGTATTGTCAGCAAATGGACAACGTAGTCCAGTTAACGACCATCCATTCTGTCTATTTGATGTGAATGAAGATGGCCAACTTCTACACGAAGAATACGGTATTCAAAAACGTTATCTTCGCTCAATCATGTCCCCATGGGCAGCGAAACGACTACACGAATTTGGCGGTGACATAACCAAATTTAAAGTGGTCAAAGTCCGTCCATCAATCCTAGATCAAATTGCAATTGCTAAAACCGAACCAGGGGACGAGAACAACCAAGATATTTCAGCATTGGTTGGTAAAGTCGATATCCGCCAACTTGAACACTTTTCACAAGATGACCCAGATGCTTATAGTTACTCTGGTGCCTTGTGTCGAGCCAACCAAGGTTTGATGGAATTCGTCGAAATGTTTAAAGCGCCAATTAAAGTGCTGCACCCATTGTTGACGGCTACCCAAGAAGGTAACTACAACGGGACCGAAGGTCTATCAGCATTGCCTTTCGACGGTATGATTCTAGCCCACTCAAACGAATCAGAATGGCAAGCATTTAGAAACAACAAGAACAACGAAGCGTTCTTAGACCGTGTATACATTGTCAAAGTGCCTTACTGTTTACGCGTTTCTGAAGAAGTTAAAATTTACCAAAAACTGTTGGATCACAGTGAATTAGCTCATGCACCATGTGCGCCAAGCACCTTAGAGTTACTATCACAATTCAGTGTTCTCTCACGTTTGAAAGCGCCTGAAAACTCCTCCATTTTCTCGAAAATGCGGGTCTATGATGGTGAAACGTTGAAAGATACCGATCCTAAAGCAAAAAGCTATCAAGAGTATCGCGATTACGCCGGCGTCGATGAAGGTATGTCAGGGTTATCAACCCGTTTTGCCTTTAAGATTTTGTCACGCGTATTTAACTTCGATTACTCAGAAGTTGCAGCCAACCCTGTTCACCTGTTCTATGTTATTGAACAACAAATTGAACGTGAGCAGTTCCCACAAGATACGGCTGAGCGTTATCTTGAGTTTGTTAAAGGTTACTTGGTTCCTCGTTATGTGGAATTTATCGGTAAAGAAATTCAGACCGCTTACTTAGAGTCCTACTCTGAATATGGTCAGAACATCTTTGATCGGTATGTCACTTACGCTGATTTCTGGATTCAAGATCAAGAGTATCGTGATCCTGAAACAGGTCAACTATTTGACCGCTCAGCACTAAACAGCGAACTGGAAAAAATCGAAAAAACTGCCGGGATTAGTAATCCAAAAGACTTCCGTAACGAAATCGTTAACTTTGTCTTGCGTGCACGTGCTAATAACAATGGCAAAAATCCGCTTTGGACCAGTTACGAAAAACTACGGACTGTCATCGAGAAGAAAATGTTCTCGAACACCGAAGAGTTGCTGCCAGTTATCTCTTTCAATACCAAAACTTCAAGCGAAGATCAGAAGAAACACGACAACTTTGTCGCTCGTATGATGGAGAAAGGATACACAGAAAAACAAGTTCGCTTGCTTTCTGAATGGTATTTACGTGTACGTAAATCCTCATAACTCTCCAGAGACTTACCTCAACTTGGTCGTGACACTCTAGGTGTCACGACTTAAATACAAAGCTGAGGTTGCCCGAAGCGACACACGGAGTGTATCGCGACGTTAGAAGGGGGAATACATGGCGCAATTTATCGACAGACGATTAAACGGTAAAAACAAAAGCGCAGTCAATAGACAACGCTTTTTACGCCGTTACAAAGAACAGATTAAAGAATCGGTGGCTGATGCAGTTAACCGCCGTTCAATCACAAATACAGAATCAGGCGAAGATGTCTCTATTCCAAATCGGGATATCAAGGAACCCGTTTTCCATCAAGGTAAAGGTGGTGAACGCGAACGCGTCCATCCGGGTAATGACCAATTTATCCGTGGTGACAAAATCGAACGGCCTAAAGGCGGTCAAGGCGGAGGTGGTTCCGGTGAAGGCGACGCGAGTGCTGACGGCGAAGGCGAAGATGATTTTGTATTCCAAATTTCCAAAGATGAATACCTAGATCTTCTATTTGAAGATTTAGAGTTACCTAATTTGGAGAAAAACCAAGTTAACAAAATTACCGAATGGAAGACCCATCGCGCAGGCTATAACACTGCTGGTGTTCCATCGAATATTGCGATTGTTCGTTCGCTGCAACAATCTCTCGCTCGTCGCACAGCAATGACGGCAGGCAAACGCCGCATGATGAACGAACTCGAAGAAGAGCTTGAAAGAATCAAGCATTCAGAACCTGCACAACTCCTTGAAGAAAAACGCTTAAAAGCGGAAATAGACGAGCTTAGGAAAAAAATTCAAGGTGTGCCATTTATTGATACCTTTGATTTAAGGTTCAAAAACTATGAACGTCGCCCTATCCCATCAAGTCAAGCTGTGATGTTTTGTTTGATGGATGTGTCTGGTTCTATGGATCAAGCGACAAAAGACATTGCTAAACGCTTCTATGTATTACTGTATTTATTCCTTACCCGTAAATACGAAAATGTCGAAGTTGTATTTATTCGTCACCATACACAAGCGAAAGAAGTCGATGAACATGAGTTTTTCTATTCGCAAGAGACTGGGGGAACTATCGTATCTAGCGCCTTGAAATTGATGCAAGAAATCATTGAAAAACGCTATCCAGTTAATGAATGGAATATTTATGCAGCACAAGCATCTGACGGGGATAACTGGGCGGATGACTCACCACGTTGTAAAGAATTGTTGAGTGAGAATATTCTGATGTCCTGTCGCTACTATGCATACATAGAAATTACTCGTCGTTCACATCAGACGTTGTGGCATGAGTATGAAAAACTTCAGGAATCTTTTGGGAACTTTGCGATTAAAAACATCCGAGGAGTCGATGATATCTATCCGGTGTTTAGAGAACTGTTCCACAAAGAGACAGCATAAGGAGGCGTGTCTATGGCGACGACAACAAAATCGGCCGAGTCTAAACGGACTCCAAAGAAGAACAGTAAAATGCTGCCGGACGGACCAGATTGGACCTTTGATTTACTTGAAAAATATCATAAAGAAATTAGGCGTGTAGCAGAACACTATCGCTTGGATACTTATACCAACCAAATAGAAGTGATTACATCTGAACAGATGATGGACGCCTACTCAAGTATTGGTATGCCGATCAATTATAACCACTGGTCATTTGGTAAAAAATTCATCCAAACTGAGCAAGGATACAAGCACGGACAGATGGGGCTTGCTTATGAAATCGTCATCAACTCCGACCCATGTATTGCTTACTTAATGGAAGAAAATACCGTCACGATGCAAGCGTTAGTTATGGCGCATGCTTGTTATGGCCATAATTCCTTCTTTAAAGGCAATTATTTATTTCAAACATGGACGGACGCCTCATCGATTATTGATTACTTACTGTTTGCGAAAAATTATATTCGTCGCTGTGAGGAAAAATACGGTGAGCATGAAGTCGAGCAATTATTGGATTCTTGCCATGCATTAATGAACTACGGGGTCGACCGGTATAAACGCCCGGAAAAGATTTCTATTGCTGAGGAAAAAGCTCGTCAAGAAGAGCGTGAAGCGTACTTACAATCACAAGTGAATGCACTGTGGCGTACCGTACCGAAAGAAAACAAACAAGAAGAAGTAGAGCATCGTTTTCCGAGTGAACCACAAGAAAATATTCTTTATTTCATCGAAAAACATGCCCCGCTCCTCGAGTCATGGCAACGGGAAGTAGTACGTATTGTGCGCAAAGTCAGCCAATACTTTTACCCACAAAAGCAAACTCAAGTGATGAACGAAGGGTGGGCAACGTTCTGGCACTACACCATCTTAAACCATCTATACGATGAGGGGTTTGTTTCTGATAAGTTCATTCTAGAGTTTCTACATAGCCATACGAGTGTGGTGGCACAGCCTCCCTATAACAGTCCTTACTACAGTGGTATAAACCCTTATGCATTAGGGTTTGCTATGTTCCAAGATATTAAGCGTATCTGTGAGCACCCAACTGAAGAAGATTATGAATGGTTCCCGAACTTAGCTGGAACCGATTGGTTGGACGCGCTGCATTTTGCAATGCATAACTTTAAAGATGAAAGCTTCATAAGCCAATATTTATCACCTAAGGTGATTCGCGATTTCAAATTATTTGCTATCGATGATGATGATCGGAAAAACTTCATCGAAGTCAGTGCCATTCATGATGACATGGGTTACCGTGCCATTCGTGAAAAGCTCGCTGCCCAATATAATTTGAGCAACATAGAGCCCAATATCCAAATCTACAATGTGGATATACGTGGTGATCGTTCGTTGACACTTCAGTATGTGCCACAAGATCGCATTCCGTTGGACCCTAGCTATGATGAAGTGATGAAACACTTACATCGGCTATGGGGATTTGAAGTGAAATTAGAGGAGGTAAAAGAAACTGGAAGACGTGAAATCCTCACAACCTGCCCTAAGCGTAACGATTACGACACAAGGATCTGATTAGGGCAACTAAAGTAGTACACAATTCTCATAACACTAAAAAGGCTCCGTTCGCGGAGCCTTCCTTGTTATTCAGTGATATTGATAGGTATACCAATTCATTATCTTGCCGCTAATACTGCACGCACCACTTCAAGATCTTCTGCTGTATCCACACCAGCGGGTGGCGCTTCTTTAGCAACATCAACATGAATTTTTTCACCATACCAAAGCACACGGAGTTGCTCTAAGCTTTCAATCTGCTCTAGTTGGCTTGGTTGCCAGTTTACATAAGTGTTGATGAACCCGGCTCTATAGGCATAAATACCAATATGACGTAGTAATGGTCTTACTACCTGACGTGGTGATTGGGCAAAGTTATCACGATCCCAAGGTACAGAAGCCCGTGTGAAGTACAGTGCATACCCATCTTTGTCCGTCACCACTTTGACAGCATTTGGGTTAAACACCTCATCCTCGTCTGTCACTTCAATCGCTAATGTCGCCATAGGTGCATCACAACCAGCTAAATTATCAGCCACTTGTCGAATCACACTAGGCGGAATTAAAGGCTCATCACCTTGTACATTGACTACGATTTGCTCATCGGGAATCTGTTTAAGTTTCACTACTTCAGCTAAGCGTTCAGTACCTGATTGATGATCGGGAGAGGTCATACAAACTTCACCACCAAATCCACGCACCACTTCAGCAATACGCTGATCGTCAGTAGCAACGATCACCTGCTCAGCGCCAGCTTGACATGCTTGTTCATAAACATGCTGAACCATAGGTTTGCCGCAAATGTCAGCTAAAGGTTTACCTGGCAAACGAGACGACTGATAGCGCGACGGAATGACCACAGTAAAAGACATTTTAACGCCCCTCGTCCATAGACATAGTACGAGCCTCTGATTCTAACAAAACAGGAATACCATCTTTAATTGGATAAGCTAGACGGTCTGCTTTACAAATAAGCTCTTGTTTTTCTTTGTCGTATACCAATTTACCTTTGCATACTGGACATGCAACAATTTCAAGTAGTCTATGATCCATAATGTTCCGTTACCTCTTTTATTTTATCCAATATACGTTGTGTCTCGACTGACTCAATGGCGGCCGTTACCGGCAAATACCACCAATTTTCTTGGGCATAATGAGCGCATTTAACCGCATCTTTTTCGGTCATAATGACGTTTTCACCGCGCTCACTCAACGCATAAAGTTCTGACTGAGAAAAATCCTGATGATCCGCAAACGCTGCGGTATGTATAAGCTTTGCCCCTAACTGTTCAAGCGTGGCAAAAAATCTCGGAGGATGGCCGATCCCGGCAAATGCAACTAAGCCATGAAGTTCGTTGGCAGGACGTCGTTCGCCAGTGATTAAGTTTATCGCCATTTGCGGTGCCAATGTCATCGCAATTTCACCTTGCTCCGCGTGCCCACCATTAGTGATGATAAAATCCACTTCAGGTAAACGAGATAAAGGCTCTCGCAGTGGCCCTAAAGGAATCATCTGTTCGTTGCCAAAACGCCTTGCCCCATCGACGACAACAAACTCAATATCTCTTTGTAATGCATAATGCTGCAGGCCATCATCGGTAATGATGATATTCACATCATGCACAAGCAAAGCTTTGACAGCCTCTGAACGAATAGGAGCAACAGCTACAGGGACACCTGTTCTTTGCTGAATCAGCTTAGGCTCATCACCACTATGCGCTGCAGGAGTTTGTGGTGTCAACACCAAGGGATACTGTGGCGCTTTGCCACCATAACCTCGTGAAACAACTCCTGGGCGATAACCTAGCTCAAGTAAGGTTTCCACTAGCCACACCACAACCGGAGTTTTTCCATTACCACCAGCGGTAATATTACCCACGACAACCACTGGAATTGGGGCACGATAACTCTCTTTATTACCTTGCTGATAAGCATGGCGTCGTGACATGCTGATTTGGGCGAATAATTTGCTTAATGGCCACAGTAGTGGCCATAAAACAAAATACCAAACGCTCTTGTGAAACCAAATCTTTTCAATCACGCCCGCTCACCAAACTGGATACTGTGCAGTTGCGCGTATGAACCACCTTTTCCAAGCAATTCACTATGGCTACCACGTTCGATGATTTCACCCTCATCGACAACCAGAATCTCACTTGCATTTTCAATGGTCGATAATCGGTGTGCAATGACAAGGACAGTTTTATTCTTCTGTAACTCTTCCAACGCCGATTGAATGGCTCGCTCTGATTCTGTATCTAGAGCCGAAGTCGCTTCATCAAGAATCAATACAGGTGCATCACGCAGCAGTGCGCGCGCAATGGCAATACGCTGACGTTGTCCACCAGACAAACTCGTGCCGTTTTCACCGATCACTGTATCCAAGCCTTGAGGCATGTTATCGATAAATTCCATCGCATGCGCAAGTCGAGCGGCATTTTCGATCTGTTCGCGACTGAAATCGCCCTCAGCGGCATAAGCAATGTTATTAGCAATTGAATCGTTAAACAGGTGAACATTTTGTGAAACCAGACCAAAATGCTGGCGTAAATTGCTTAACTTAAAGTCACGAATATCATGACCATCAAGCTCGATAGAGCCTGAATCCACATCATAGAAGCGCGTAAATAGATTAGCGATGGTCGATTTACCTGAACCAGAACGCCCCACTAACGCGACAGTTTTACCCGCTGGAATATCGAAGCTAACATTTCTCAGCGCTGGTTTTTCACTGCCTTGATAGGTAAAGGTAATGTCATTGACTTTCACTTCACCCTTAATATCATCCGATTCAAACTTACCGTCATCTTTTTCACGCTCCATATCCATGAAAGCGAATAAGGTTTGACTCGCCGCCATCCCTTTTTGGAACTGAGAAGTTACCCCGGTCAATGCTTTAAGCGGACGCATCAAACCAAACATAGCGGTGAATACCACCGAAAATGTACCAGGTGTCAAGCTTTCACGAATTTCTGGGAAGCTCGCAAGAAACAGAACAGTAACGACTGCAAATGATGCAATAACCTGAATCACTGGGTTAGCAATGGACTGGGCAGACACTAATTTCATGCTTTGTTGGCGCATGCGATTACTGACTTTATCAAAACGTTTTTGTTCTACCTTTTGACCACCATAACTTAACACCACCTTATGACCTTTCAGCATCTGCTCAGCTGATTCGGTCACGTGACCCATTGTGGTCTGCATATTTTTGGAAATTTTTCTAAAACGTTTAGATACGATACTAATCGCAATAGCAACAATTGGCGCAACGACAATCAAAACTAAAGAGAGCTGCCAGCTGTTCCAAAACATCAGCACTAACAAGCCAATAATGCTTGCACCTTCTCGAACGATACTGACCAACGCCTTACTGGTCGCATTAGCGACTTGTTCTGTGTCGTAGGTGATCCGAGATAACAAACTACCAGTGGATTCTTTATCGAAAAAACTCACCGGCATATGCATAAATTGTTTGAAGATCGAACGACGCATTTGCATAACGACGTTACCCGACACCCAACTCAAACAATAAGAAGACACAAACCCACTCGAACCGCGTAATAACATCACCCCCATTACGATAAAAGGCAACGTACGCAGAAATGAGGTATCCGTACTACCAAACCCTTCATCTAGCAAAGGTTTGAGTAGAGACATCATATACGTATCTGAAGCGGCATTAAGAATTAAAGCAATACAGGCAACAACGAGTCCTGCCTTGTAATTACGAATGTAAGTCCAAAGGCGTTTAAAAGTCTGCCAAGTGGTTTCGTCTGTATTTATCGACATAGAGATACATCATCGGTTATAAAATTGCGCTCATTCTACCCCGTTACGTAGCATCTGCCTATACCATGGCTGGTTATCATTCGAGCGTTTCCGCTCGATTCGGGTGTCGTTACCATGAAAAATAACACTAATTTGACCTGAATCACCCGTATCTAACCAATGAGCCCCATGCTGAGTATAGCGTTTAACCACCGCAGATGACGGCAAATGCCAAAGGTTCCCTTTAGCGAGAGAGGCAATTGCCCACGTCGGGCTAACTTTATCAATCAGCTGTGCGGTAGACGATGTACCACTGCCATGATGAGGCACTAACATCACTTCCGCGTTCAAATTGTCTTGCCCTCGTGCAAGTAACCACTCACCGACTGCATTAACGTCTCCCGTCAGCAAGATAGAATGGCGATGATAGATGTCACGAACCATGATCACACATGAATGCTGATTATATGCGCGCTGCACTTGTTTTGGTGGCCATAACACTTCAAAAGAAAGCGATTCCCACCACCAGCTTTCACCGCGAATACAAGGCCGATACCCCGACAAACGCTGACTTGCCCATTGATGCCGGTGAGAGATGATAGGCTCAATATCGTATCGTCCTCCTGCATGATCGTTGTCGGTATGGCTTACTATCATTGCGTCCAGCGTTTCACCGTAATAGGCGACTAACGGTTTAATGACTGAATTAGCCATGCTCCCCGTATCCCATCCGCTGCCAGTATCATAAACAAGCACTTTGTCGTTCTGCCTTATCAGTACAGCTAGGCCATGTCCAACATCTAATACTTCGACACGCCAATCAAAACGAGGCTGACTAGACCATAAATGAGAAAGCACCAACACTGTCATACATGCAGCCCAACGCTTCCTGATCAATAGTGTGCTTATGAAAGCGATTAACACAAAGAGTACGGTCAGTGTCCACTCACGACTAAAATTAATCCAACTCCCTTCACTCCATTGCAACGCATGAAGCAAAGGAGCAAAAGCCCAATCTAAGCATTGCCATACATAATTAGCGCCCCACCCACCGCACACTAACGCCAGTAAAAGCAGAAAACCTAACGGTACAATCACGTAAGAGAACCAAGGGATAAAAACCAAATTAAATAGGACCGAGGTGACACTCACTCCATGGAAGAAGTAGCCGGTAACCGGCACCATAAACAACGTTACACCAATTTGTATTAAGAATAATTTTTGCCAAGTATGGGCATAATGTTGGGTCCAGCTAGCCAAATAAATGACTGCACTAACAGCAAAAAATGACAGCCATAAACTACTGCTATATGCTGCGAATGGGTAAACCAATAGCACCACGGCTAACGTGATATTGAGTCGCCCCAAAGTGCCAACACGCACAGATGTCATTAACAACACCACATTGGTAATACACATGATAACAGCGCGTTGAGTGGGTAAGGTAAACCCAGCTAGCCATGCATAACCGATGGCAACAGCGGCGCCCAATAGCCAAGGAGCCCACAACCATAGCGGCGAAAGACGGCTAAAAACGCTACCAATAAGAAATCCCAAACCAAATGCAATACCAATATGAAGCCCTGAAATTGCAACTAAATGTGACAAACCACTATTGCGTAATTGCTGCCACTGATCTGGTGTTAATCGGCTCCTTTCACCAAATAAAAGCGCGAGAATTAAGCCTTGTTTATCACTTCCTTGCGCTATATGTAGCACCTCTTGATACCACCAATTTCGCAACGTCGTTTTTGTGGTAATAGACCAAGCGCTATCCCTGTAAACACTGGCTTTAGCCACAATTTTTTCGCTTATTGCATAAGTTTCTTTATCAAACCCAACGTCATTCAAATGACCAAACATAGGCTTGACCGAAACATGAAATATTCCACTTTGATTCGGTGTTAATATGATGGGCGAAGTTAGCCTTATTTTGGGCTGAAATAGATAGAATATCGGTTGATGATTAATCTCGGTGACTGTGATATCACCCTGAAAAGCATCGCCAACCGGTTTAAAAAAACTATCGACATGGGCATTTATGGTAATATTCGAACCAAATTGAAAAAGCGTATGTTTTTGTGCACTGAGTAACTGGCTATGTGTTAGTATCAACACAACTGCCAAGGCTATGCCGATGACACTTCGACATCCCAGAATCACCACACAAATCACACCAGTGCCAATCGCAGCCAGAAGAGGCTCCCATCCGGGAATGAAAGGCCAATAAATTGATGAAATGGCTGTTAATGAAAACGAAATTAACACCCAATTATTGAATAAGAGAGTCATGGTTTCCTATGCCAAGAAAATTCATTAAGCGGTTTATGCCTAACCACGATCTGATCAAACGTCAGAAGGCATTAAAAATTTTCGGCAATGTTCTATACAACCCCAATTTATGGTGTCTTAACCGACGTTCTGCTGCAGGTGCTTTTGCTGTCGGCCTTTTTATGGCATTTGTACCTCTGCCTAGTCAGATGATTATGGCAGCCGGTTTGGCCATTTTATTTGGTGTAAACCTGCCTCTATCCATTGCGTTAGTATGGATCACGAATCCGATAACCATGCCTGTCATCTTTTACCTCGCTTATAAGCTAGGTACTGTGGTATTAAATATGCCACCCCAACATTTTCACTTTGAGCTATCGTGGGAATTTCTCCGTGAACAATTTGATACTATTTGCTTACCATTAGTGGTTGGCAGCGGTATCTGTGCTGTCGTTGCTTCTATTATTGGGTACTTTGGTATCTTGGGCTTATGGCGTTATTCTGTCGTGCGCAGTTGGCAAAAACGCCAAGCAAAACTCGCGAAGAATCTCCCCAAAAACGGACACCAAGGGTAAACATTGCCTGCCGCTAAGCTTACGGACTCAATACAAAGAGTGGGAGCTTAGAACAATAAGCGTGCGAGACAAAGGGCAATTATTGGTGTAATACCTGCAATGAAATTCCAACAAAAAAGGACCCGAAGGTCCTTTTTTGTTCATACCAGTACAGTACTTATTTACCACTAAGTACTGTCGCAGGATTTAAGCGACTTGCTCGCTTAGCAGGATACCAAGTGGCGAGTAAGCTCAAAATAATAGCGGTACCTGAGACTAACAGCACATCAAACGATTCAACTTGTGATGGCAGAAAATCAACAAAATAGATATCACCAGACAGGAAATGGTGACCGGTAAGTTTCTCGAGTTGATTGACGATTCCAGTTAAATTCATCGCCACAAGTACTCCAAGAACACTACCTGCAATACTACCAAATACGCCAGAAAACACGCCTTGCCATACAAAAATGCGTTTGACTAATCCATCGGTGGCTCCCATGGTACGCAAAATGGCAATTTCAGCCGCGCGATCTTTCACGGCCATCATTAATGTCGAGACAATATTAAAGCTTGCGACCCCAATCACCAATACCATCACTAAGTACATAATGGTGCGCACCATCTCGATATCTCGATACAAATAACCGTATTTCTGTTTCCAACTACGCAAATAAACGTATTGGTCAAGTTGACTACCCACTTCCCGTACGATCTGAGTTGCCATAAATACATCATTTACTTTAATTGAAACGCCCGTCACTTTATCACCCATGGATGCGTAATTTTGCGCATCTGCCATCGGTAACAAGGCTAAGCTATGATCAATCTGACCATTAAGTACCAATAAGCCCGTCACTTGAACCCGCACCCGTTTAGGGGCTTCAACACGATTCATGTTATTCGACTTTGGTATCATCAACGTGATGTAGTCTCCGACCTTAACATTCAGCTTATCCGCCACCCCTTTGCCTAAAATAACCTGCTTTTGATTAGGCTTAAAATGTTGCCAAGCGGTTTTATCAATAAACTCGGACATCAAAGACACTTGACTTTCTAGCTGCGGATTCACACCCCGGATTTCTAGTGCCTTAAGATGTTTACCCCGTTCTGCCAACGCGGTAAAACGGACATACGGCGCAGCAGCAACAACATTAGGATCACTTTCTGCTTTTTTCACTAAGGCCGGCCAATTCCCCATTGGACCACGAACGCCTTCAAACTCGCCATGTGGTACAACAGATAACACCCGTTCTTTCAACTCTCGCTCAAAACCGTTCATGGCAGAAAGACCGATGATGATGACTGCAACCCCAACGGCAATGCCGATGGTAGAAGAGAGCGAAATAAACGACACCATTTTATTACGCTGCTTAGCACGACTAAAACGGCCACCGATTAATAAGGATAAACCTCCAAACACTTATGCCCCCTTCGCTTCCATAAGAAGCCCATCTTGCATATACATTTGACGGTCCATCTTTTCAGCCAGTTGGCTATCATGAGTCACAACTAAAAAAGCCGTACCGGATTCTTGATTTAATTCACGCATTAGATCGTAAATAGAAAGAGCGGTTTGATGATCAAGGTTTCCTGTTGGCTCATCGGCCAGTACTAAATCAGGTTTATTAACTAACGCTCGAGCGATAGCCACGCGTTGACGTTCACCGCCAGACAATTCTGCAGGCCGGTGTTCGATACGATGCCCTAAACCGACACGCTCAAGTAACGCCTTAGCTTCTTGTTTAGCGATAGAGACCTTTTTACCACCGATCAGTAATGGCATAGCCACATTCTCTAATGCAGTAAAATCGGCCAAAAGATGGTGGAATTGATAAACAAAACCTAGGTGAGTATTGCGAATTTTTGCCTGACGATTAGAGCTCAATGCCATTAAATCATGGCCTAAAAATTCGACCTTACCTTCACTGGTATCATCTAGTGCTCCTAATATATGAAGCAGCGTACTTTTACCTGAACCAGAAGAACCAATAATCGAGACTAATTCGCCTGTTTTTAAATCGAAACTGACGCCTTTTAATACCTGGGTTTTAAACTCGCCTTCCTGATAAGTTTTGCATACATTCTGACAAGACAACAAATTATTCATAACGTAACGCCTCAGCGGGTTTTACAGAAGATGCACGATAAGAAGGGAATAATGTGGCAAGCAAACTGAGCGCCACAGCAAGAATAACCACTACCGTTATTTGCATCGGATTAATGACCACAGGTAAAGAACTACCTAAAGAAAATAGAGCAACGCCCATCATACTCAATACAGAATTGAGGTTATCAGCGAGCAGCACACCTAACACACCACCAACCAGTGCACCAATCACGCCGCTACTCGCACCTTGCACCATAAAGATGGCCAGAATTTGGCGATCCGTCATACCTTGAGTTTTAAGGATGGCGACTTCAGCTTGTTTCTCCATCACAACCATAATCAGTGCAGAGATAATATTAAATGCAGCGACACCAACAATTAGCCCCAGCATAAGCCCCATCATATTCTTCTCCATGCCAACCGCTTGGAAAAGTTCACCGCGCTGATCGCGCCAATCGCTCCAATGCCAACCTTTAGGTAAGGTTTTATGAGAAAGATCACCAACAACAAATGGGTCATCAAAAAACAGACGCCAACCTGAGATGGTGCTATCACTGTAATGCAAAAGACGGCCAGCATCGTCTAGGTGGGTGATCATTAACTGCCCATCCACGTCTGAGCCGGTATTAAAAATGCCAGCCACTTGAAAATTACGTTGACTAGGAATACGCCCAAACGGCGTATACTGACTCGCACTTGTGACCATTAAGCGTACTTTATCACCCACTTTCACATTAAGTTGGCGCGCTAATATTTGTCCCAAGAAAACACGATAACTGCCAGCGGTTAAATCACTCACCCTGCCACCAATTAAGTAATCAGAAATCGGATCATGCAGATCAGGCTCGATCCCAATCATAAGACCGGCGGTCAATTCGGAAGCACTTTGGATCACCGCTTCACTGCGCACAATTGGCTCAGGTGAACGCAATGTCGACATATCACGTATAAATTGAGGTGGGGAATCTGTTTTGCGCGTTTTATCGT
The DNA here is from genome assembly GCF_009874545.1 of Vibrio eleionomae. Lineage (NCBI taxonomy): Bacteria > Pseudomonadati > Pseudomonadota > Gammaproteobacteria > Vibrionales > Vibrionaceae > Vibrio > Vibrio eleionomae. Next base: position 72,334 of record NZ_WEKT01000007.1, read on the forward strand.
GATCTTGTGAAATAACTGCCTGAGGAAGCACACCTAAAATACGGTGCTTTAGCTCAGATTCGAAGCCATTCATCACTGACAAAACCGTTACTAAGGACATAACCCCGATGGTGATTCCGGCGGTAGACATGTAAGACACGAATCGACTGAACCTATCACCGGAACGCCCACGTAAATAACGCAGGCCTATAAAGGTTGAAATCGGATGAAACATAATAAAAACCATACGACTAAGATGGCGCTACTGTAACGGGAATCAGAGCAAGGTTGTAGCTTTTATTTGCTAAAACTGTGTAAGAGAAGCACTATTTGATGTTTATTACCACCCATTTCACGCTTCTAACATGGACATAACTTGATTACTGCGGCTGTATAGCGATAATCAACTCAGGCGTAATAAGGAAAACCGACCATGACTGAGCAAGAGTTTTTTTCAGTGCATCATGCACTTAATATTAATGTTGAACCCCTTGAGGTCGGTTATACACTGCCTTCTGCCGAAGAGTTTGTCAGTGAAATCCCGACCCCTTTTATTGTTGCTAGCGAATTCAGTCAATTAGACATGCTTACCGAACAAGCTAAGTTAGAAATGAAATCCAATGATTTTCGCCATGTCTGCCAACTGTTGGATACCCAGAACGCCAAACTCAATCTTTTATTAACGTTCATGTTATCTCAAGAAGATAGTGCCGCGTTCCGCTACAAAACTGCGACGTTCGGCGCCAGTCAGTTTGCCTATCATTCCGATACACCTCTTGCACTTAATACCCCGGTGCGTGCCAAATTGTTTATTGAGCACCCTTCTGCTGCCATATACTGCTACGGTAGCGTTGTGGCTTGCGAAGTACATGATGATGAACATCACCTTATTACGGTAAAATATGATTTATTACGAGATGCAGACCAAGACTTACTCATCAAAGCCGCTCTGCATCAGCAACAAAAGCTTCTACGCCAACGCTCACTGGATCGAGAAAAATAATTAACGTCCCATGACTAAACAGACACTACTTCCTCTAGCCACCTCAAGCGGTGCTGGAGACAAAAAATTCAATGGTAATTTAACGGGTTCAAGCCTTGCGCTTGCCATCGCTGAGCTGGCTACCCAACATCCTAGTCACACCGTATTAGCCGTTGCTGACCCACAAACAGCATTACGCCTACAAAGCGAGATAGAGCAATTTACTCACACGGAAGTTGCCCTATTCCCCGATTGGGAAACATTACCTTACGATAATTTTTCCCCTCATCAGGAAATCATTTCTGAGCGTATTTCGCGCCTTTATCAGTTGCCACATCTAAAACAAGGCATAACGATTGTGCCAATTAGCACGTTGCTACAACGCCAATCTCCACGTGACTATTTGTTGCAACACACTTTAATGGTAAAACGAGGGGATGAGTTTTCGCTGGACAAATTACGTTTGCAGCTAGACAACTCAGGTTATCGCCATGTTGATCAAGTCTTTGGCCCTGGCGAGTATGCCAGTCGCGGTTCGATTTTGGATCTGTTCCCAATGGGTAGCAATCTACCGTTTCGCTTTGATTTCTTTGACGATGAAATTGATACTATTCGCACCTTCGATCCTGAAACTCAGCGCTCGGTTGATGAAATCGATAACGTTCAATTGCTACCGGCTCATGAATTTCCGACAACAGAAGCGGCAATTGAAGAATTTCGTAGCCGTTGGCGACAACGCTTTGATGCTCGTCGTGAACCAGAATCGGTTTACATGCAAGTCAGCAAAGGAACATGGCCTGCTGGTATAGAATACTGGCAACCTCTGTTTTTTGATCACACTGAAACCTTATTTGATTATCTGCCTGAGAATTCACAAATTGTCGCCGTGGGTAACCTAGAGCCTGCCATTGATCATTTCTTAGCTGATACCGCATATCGCTACGACCAACGTAAAATTGACCCACTGCGTCCATTATTGCCACCGCATGAACTCTGGCTAAAAAAAGATGAACTGTACGCGACACTAAAAACACTGCCTGTCGTACAATTAGAGCGTGAAGCACTGACCGAGAAAGCAGGTCGCGTTAATATCGCGACTCATGCCCTACCCAATTTAGCCGCGAACCATCAGCAAAAAGAACCATTATCAGCACTACGTAAATTTACTGAGCAGTTTCCTGGTAAAATCATTTTTTCAGTAGAATCTCAAGGGCGACGTGAAGCGTTATTGGAATTGCTACAACCGCTAAAATTGCGCCCAACTTCAATCAATAGTTTCCATGAAGCGATTCAAAATGATAGCCGCTATACCATGGTGATGGGCGCAGCTGAACATGGATTTATATACGGTGACGACCAAATAGCCTTTATTTGCGAAAGTGACCTTCTCGGAGATCGAGTATTACAACGACGCCGCAAAGACCGTAAAGTCAACACCAACAGTGATGCGGTTATACGTAATCTGGCGGAACTCAAACCAGGCCAACCTGTGGTGCATATCGACCATGGTATTGGCCGTTATATTGGACTGCAAACGCTTGAAGCAGGTGGAATGACCACCGAGTACGTGACACTCGAATATCAAAATGAAGCGAAACTGTATGTCCCCGTCTCATCATTAAACCTGATTAGTCGCTATTCTGGTGGCGCAGAGGATTCAGCGCCAATTCATAAACTCGGCGGAGAAGCTTGGGCTAAAGCACGCCGAAAAGCCGCTGAGAAAGTTCGCGATGTTGCGGCTGAACTACTGGATGTTTACGCAAAACGAGAACTAAAGCCGGGCCACAAATTTACTCTGGATCGGGAACAGTATGCCAACTTTAAAGCGACCTTCCCATTTGAAGAAACCGACGATCAAGCAATGGCGATTAATGCGGTTCTCTCTGACATGTGCCAAGCCAAAGCAATGGATAGATTGGTATGTGGTGATGTTGGCTTTGGTAAAACAGAAGTCGCTATGCGCGCTGCATTTGTGGCAACAGATAACAGCAAACAAGTCGCAGTATTGGTTCCGACAACCCTGCTTGCTCAGCAGCATTTTGAAAATTTCCGAGACCGCTTTGCTAACTTACCCATTCGCGTTGAAGTCTTGTCGCGCTTCAAATCTGCAAAAGAACAGAAGCAAATCATGCAAGATGTTGAAGACGGTAAAGTTGACATCTTAGTAGGTACACACAAACTTCTATCGAGTGATCTACGGTTCCAAGATTTGGGCTTATTAATTGTCGATGAAGAGCACCGTTTTGGCGTTCGACAAAAAGAAAAAGTCAAAGCTATGCGCGCTGATGTTGATATTTTAACGTTGACCGCAACCCCAATTCCGCGAACCCTCAATATGGCAATGAGTGGTATGCGCGATCTCTCGATAATCGCAACCCCACCAGCACGTCGACGCGCAGTGAAAACGTTCGTACGTCAAGGCGAAGATAGTGTTATTCGTGAAGCGGTATTACGTGAGGTCATGCGTGGAGGTCAAGTTTACTTCTTACATAACCAAGTTGAGACCATCGATAAAGTCGCTGCAGATTTAGAAAAGCTCATTCCCGAGGCACGCATTACTGTTGCCCATGGTCAGATGCGAGAACGAGAGCTCGAACGCATCATGAATGATTTTTATCACCAACGTTATAATTTATTGGTTTGTACCACCATTATTGAGACTGGTATCGATGTACCTACCGCCAATACCATTATCATGGATCGGGCAGATACATTAGGCCTTGCTCAATTGCACCAATTGCGAGGTCGTGTGGGGCGCTCTCACCACCAAGCGTACGCTTACTTACTGACACCGCATCCCAAAGCAATGACCAAAGACGCCGTTAAGCGATTAGAAGCGATTGCCTCTTTAGAAGATTTAGGTGCTGGGTTTACCCTCGCCACTCACGATTTAGAGATTCGTGGCGCTGGCGAGCTCTTGGGTGATGAACAAAGTGGTCAAATTCAATCGGTTGGTTTCACTCTTTACATGGAAATGCTTGAACAAGCGGTGGAAGCATTAAAATCAGGGAAAGAACCATCCCTTGATGAACTGTTAAAAGAGCAGACTGAAGTTGAAATGCGCATCCCTGCTTTATTGCCTGATGATTATATCCCTGATATCAATACTCGCTTATCGATGTACAAACAGATCGCAAGTGTCAACTCAGAAGACGCGCTTGCAGAGCTCAAGGTTGAATTAATTGACCGCTTTGGTCCACTGCCAGACGCAACCAATAATTTATTGGCCATCGCTCGCTTGAAACTAGACGCAGGGACGCTGAAAATACGTAAGATAGAAGCGCACGACAAAGGCGGCTATATTGAGTTCTATCCAAATGCTGACATTAACCCTATGTTTTTGGTTAAACTGTTGCAGGCTCAGCCCAAACAGTTTGCAATGGATGGACCGACTAAGTTTAAATTTACCTTGCCTTTAGTCGACCGCCGAGAGCGCATTGCTTTTGTGACCAATATGCTTGGTGAATTTGAGCAGAATTTACTACCTGCGGCATAACGCCGCATAATACGATGATATAACCAAACCACTGATAGACATTGTTCAGTGGTTATGTGCTTGGCACAACATGACGGAGTCATAATGAAAAAACTGATCCCTTTGCTTCTTTTACTCGTTGCTATGCCGAGCTTGGCACAACGACAATTTGATGTAGAAGTTATCCTTTTTAAACGCGCTGTGGATGCAGAAAAAGTCAGTGAATCTTGGCCAAACGTATTACCACCTATCAACCTTTCTAAAGCGGGTTCGTTTAGTGATGCCAGTTACTTAGAAAAAAAAGGGGTAACGCTCTTACCGCCTAGTGACTATCAATTAGATGCGCAAGCCGAAACGTTACAGGCGCATGCTGGTTTTCAAGTATTACTGCACACTGCATGGCGTCAAGGAGATGAAGGTGAAGCCCGCGCTCCTGTTTTTCATATTCAGGCCGGCGATGATTATTCAAGCCAATTTAATCCCGATGGCACAGAACGCAAGCAACAACAAACGCCGTCAGAAGCTGTTAATGGCGTTAATGGCGTGGTAGAACAAACCGTCGCAAACCCTTTGTATGAATTAGATGGTACGATTCAAGTCTACGTTCAACACTATCTGTATGTAAAAACCGACTTAGATTTGAAATCCCCAAGTACTCGTGAAGTCATATTGAAAGACAAGCAATTACAGCTTGAAATGAGCCCGGATGAACAAGATACAAATGTTCAACTTGGTCATTTAGAAAATGTCTCACCAGACAAAGAAGTTGAGACGTTTTTGAAGAGTTATCGGATGGATCAAAAACGGCGTATGCGTAGTGGCGAAACCCACTACCTCGATCATCCACTGATGGGTATGATCATCCAAGTACGTAAAGCCCCACAATCTGATGATAATCAGTAATAAGTTAGCTTATAAAGGCGCCCTAGGCGCCTTTTATTGATTTCAACGAGCAGATCAAGATTATTATGGTTCCAGACTTTCACATTATTACCCAGCGATTACAGCTCAAACTGATTGTATTAGATGATAATGACCAACTCTGCCAGTGTATCTGCTCGTCGCCCTCACTGCACAAATGGGTAGATTGGTGCCATGCAAAATTCAGTCATGATGAAGCAGAAGGATTCATATTAGCCACACGCCTAAACTGGGTAAAATCCGAAGCCTATGGCTTTGGTGTCTACTTAAGAAAATCCGGTGAATTAATTGGTATGGTCGCTATTAACGAGTTTTACCCTACATTTAATATGGCAAGTTTAGGGTATTGGATTCGTGATGCTTATCAACAGCTAGGGTATGGAAAGGAAGCACTGAATGCCTTGGTAGAGTTTAGTTTCAGCCAACTTAAACTGACACGTCTTGAGATTGTGTGTGATCCAGATAATCTGCCCAGCCAGCTGTTAGCCAAACAGTGTGGGGCTCAATTGGAAACGATCGCGCGCAATCGTTTCATGTACCATGATCAGCCGAAAGACGGAGCGGTTTACTCTATTATTCCAGACTAGTTCAAACTGATTATTAAGCATAAATAAAAAGCAGCTCGAAAGCTGCTTTTTTATACCAAAAATCTTAATGGAGTTTTAAATTAGGTCTTAACACTCGGTTGATGCGTCCGACTAACATCATCAAGCCTGTTTTAATCATGCCGTGCAAGGCCATCTGGTGCATACGGTACAGAGAAATGTACACCATACGAGCAATACGCCCTTCAACCATCATAGAGCCTTTCGTTAGGTTACCCATCAGACTTCCTACGGTAGAGAAACGGCTAAGAGAGACTAATGAACCGTGATCTTTATAGATATAAGGTTTCATTTCTCGACCATTCAGTTTTGCAATGATGTTTTTGAACGCAAGAGATGACATCTGATGCGCAGCTTGCGCACGTGGCGGAACAAATTTACCATTCGGTTGAGTACATTGCGCCAAATCACCAATAACAAAGATATCGTCATCACGAGTCGTTTGTAGCGTTTCTTTAACCACCAGTTGATTGATACGGTTTGTTTCTAATCCAGCAATATCCTTGATGAAATCAGGAGCTTTAATGCCAGCCGCCCATACCATGATTTTTGCGTGGATCTTTTCACCATCTTTCGTCACTAACCCATCCGCTTCCGCTTTAGTCACCATAGTAGCGGTACGAACATTGACACCCAGTTTAGTCAGTTCTTGATGAGCGGCTGCAGAGATGCGTGGTGGTAAAGCGGGAAGAATACGTTCACCCGCTTCTACAAGGTTAACGTTGAGCTTACTAGAATCTAAATCACCAAACCCGTAGTTACGTAACTCAGTGACTGCGTTATGAAGCTCAGCAGAGAGTTCGACCCCAGTTGCCCCACCACCAACAATGGCAATATCAACACTACCTTGCCCATGGCGCGCATGCAATTTAAGGAATTCGTTATTCATTTCGCTACGGAAACGGTGAGCTTGTTCAGGGCTATCAAGGAAAATACAGTGGTCACGAACGCCTTCGGTGTTGAAGTCGTTGGACGTTGAACCGATCGCCATCACAAGAATATCGTATTCCAGCTCACGCTGAGGCATTAATAGCTCACCGGAATCATCTCTTAATTCAGATAACGTAATGGTTTTTTTGTCTCGGTCGATAGACTCTAAACTGCCTAACTGGAAGTCAAAGCTATGATTACGAGCGTGGGCACGATAGCTCAATGCATCGACACCTTCATCTAATGAACCCGTAGCTACTTCATGTAATAGCGGTTTCCACAAGTGGCTAGATTTACGATCTACCAAGGTGATAGTTGCGCGATTTTTACGCCCTAAAGTGCGTCCAAGTTTGGTTACCAATTCTAGGCCACCAGCGCCACCACCTACTACGATAATGCGAGTCACTATAAAAATCCTCAAAATAAACGTTAATAATTGTGGTTCAGCCCGGCACAAACCGAACTGAAAAATTGGGTAATAGAAAAGAAATTATCCACTAATTTGAGGTGTTATCTTGTTTGAGCCACAACTGCCAATAAAAAGAACTTAATTAACATCAAAGTTTAGGTGAGTTTCATACTCACTCTTCGTTTTTTTGATATCTATCAATTTATTTTGATGGGAGTCATTATATAGGGCAAATTTTGTCACGCAACCAAAGAATGTCTCTCTTTTGCCGAATAAACCAGCAAAACCACACTAAGGACATGGAATTAAATAGGTAAAGTTAATGACAAAACTCATATTTATAAATAGAACCGGATAACACCGATTTGTAGGAAGGAAAAGTCACTGAATCAGCGAGCTTACTGCTTAGATTGAATGGCGGGGAAATAACCTATACCCAAGGCTAAATGGGCGCACTTGGGTATAAACTTCATCGACACTTTATTATAACGCGTTTTTAAATGTTTTCATTGTTTGAAGATGATGAGAAATCTTAGGGAACTTATGCGGTTGTGCTTCATCCCAAATCAGAGAGTAATAGGGTGATAGTTCTGCTGCAGAGTTACGGCTATCAAGTACACCGTCATCACGTGATAAAATGACTAAACAGCTATTACGATTGATGTCCCGGTAATCTGAACGACACTTTGTTGCTATATCATCATACTCTTCAGGCCGATCAATGACGCCTTCCATTGTCGCTTGAGGGTGTAAGTTGGGATTAAACAATACCTGCTTAATTCCGCATAAAAATCCAACGCGCTCAGACCAGTAGCCACCTAACCCTACCCCACAGATTAAAGGATTAGGATCATCACTACTTTCAATCGATTTTTGCACTTCATTTAGCAAATGTTGCATGTCATGCTTGGGATGCAGCGTACTGTAACTAATAAAACGAACATCGTCGTCGATAAACTGCAACTGCATTATTTTTTCGTGATTACCCGGACTAGTTGAATCAAAACCGTGTAAATAAAGAATCATAGGTCCCTGCTCCGCTCCATTGGCAAACTGGTTAAAGTCATTTTATCTAGATAAGTATCTGTTTACTCTACCCAAGCTTCATGATGAAACAGTGATCCTAATTACATAAACTCTGTTTTAACTGTGTCGCTTGTTCTAAGTAATACTCTTCTCCACGTAACTGATAAGCGAGCAAGTACCACAACAGCCCCATCACTTCGGTACGCGGTAACCAACTTTTTACACCATCGATCCACTCATCAACTTCCATGATATTCATTAACTGACAGTAACGGGCCACAGATGCGGGGAGGTTTTCGTCAGCGGCAACAATGCTTAACGCCAAATCTAAACAAGGGTCTGCAATTCCGGCATATTCCCAGTCAATAATTTGGATACTGTCGTCATTTTTGACTAAGTTATAACCTCCCAAATCAAAATGGCATAAGCAGGTACGATTTAAATCGACTGCAGGTGGCAAACGCCATGTTTGATACAAGCTCTCCAGCGCTTCATCTTTGAGTTCATCACGCAGTTGAAGCCAGTAATGATCGACACGAGCGGTATAGTTAAAAGGCGCAATTGGAATACGTTGCTTGTCGAGTAAATGAATGCGAGAGAGACATTTTAACACGGTATCAAAATCCGCTTCTTGTTCAAGAGAATGACCATCTCGCCATGCGACTAATAAACCTTGGTCATTAATAAATGCAGCTTGGGGAGCAATATTTTCCTTCTCAATAGCCTTAAGAATTTGATATTCCTGAAAACGTGAAATAGAAAATGCTTGTGTGATAGAAGTGATAGGACGCCATACAAACGCTCCTTTAACGGGACAGACAACCTTCCAACACCGGTTAGTTAGGCCTCCCGTAAGGGTTTGTGCATAATCGGGGACAACATCAAAGAAACGAGTCAATGACTGCAGTGAGGGATCCAGTTGACATGCTTCTGCCCAGCCAATCCTTGCCATTGACCGTCTCCTTTATATTAGCTCGCGCACTTATAAGCCAAATAGGCTACGTTTCTCGTCTTTACGGATTTCAGTTTCATCCGCCCACTCTATCAAGCCTGTGCGAATGTCCATAAGACGCATTGTCATCTTGTAATAAACGTCTTTGTCACTGCCTGAGTTTTTCACAATACTCGAGAGGTTACCGTATAGCATATATTGAGCACCAACCATCTTACCAAATTGAATCGCTGAACTTTGATTGACTAGCTCATCATTATTTTGGAATTTAAGCTGTTTACGAACAGACTCAACTCGTCCCATATCCACAAAGCGGAACTTACCAGAATTAAGCATCTTGGTACTGATGGTATCGGTAATTGATTCCGTATCGATATGTTCACTGGTTTTATTTTTAATCCGTTCTACAAATACGATGGGGCGTTGATTTTGAGTAATCGCCGCCACAGAGCCAGACATCATCATGCTATCAACCATGTCTGAGGCAATTTTTTGCAGGTCAGTCGACCCAAAATCTGCAGTCACAGTTTCTACACCTTGAGCGTCTCCGTAAGAGACCTTATTCGCACACCCACCTAATAAAACGGCTAAGCCAACGACTGCCCAAATACCTTTTTTCATTTTGGATCCTCAAACTCTATAAGGTTATTGATTATACTGTCGAATTTGCACTCTAAATTGAGTTCCCTTCGGTTTAACCGAAACTTCAGATAGTGATACTGTTTCACCACCATGGATCACGACTTGTTTCCACGGAGCGGGATTGATATTCACTTCAAGCCCATCGTCATCATACCAATAGAAACGGTATTGAATAGATTGATCGCCATTGTATTCGCTTATTAATCTCACCACTCCTCGAGCATGACCATTGATTTGCGTGGTCGTGATATCGTCTACCCGAAGTCGACTACCAAGGACATGGTCACCAAACAGCACGCGCTGATTTGCACCATCAACCTGTAATCCAGCAGTGTTGTTAGCACATCCCGCTAATCCTATTACGGCGGCTAACGCCACAAGCCACATTTTCATCATAATCGTCCCAGTTCTTTGTACCAAAGGGTTGAATTTGCTCCCTGGCGAGACAGCCATACCAAGGTTGTTCCTTGTGGAGTCACTTTAAATGTATACGTTTTCGCCCCAACCTGCAGAGTTTGTTCTCCCGCATCAACAACTGTGCTTGATGCATCAACTCTTGCAGGCAGCGTTAACCAACTTCGCGTATCAGGTTGTTCAGTCAGTGCATTCCAAACATTAAACACCAAGTTACCGAGATCATTGCCTTGGGTGGTACTGCGACGTAATACATCTTTAGCGACCACACGTAATACCTGTCTGACAATAATTGTTGGTAAGCGTTCACTTAGGTCCTGACTTGCCATAGTATTTACATCTGCCAACAATCGATTAGATACCGTTACCTGGTTTAATGTGATGGATTCACTCTCTCTATCCGTTTGATGGCGGTAATAAGGTAAAGCAATAGAATACAACGAGGTACCACTGCTTCTGTCAAATAGTGGTAAGGATAACTTCCAACCAGACAATGGTTCCACAACACCTTGCTCATCCAAAATAATGACTCGCCCCTGAGACTTGCTCAATGACTTGGGCTGACCATATTGCTTCTTCAACATCACCAAATCTTGCTGCATGCCAAGCTCCTTCGCTACGCGTAAGGTTCCATCAATCACAGCAGGATTATTCGGTGCCACCGCGAGCGCACGCCGATAATCCACATAGGCATCATTTAAGCTACCATCCGCTTCATACAAAATTGCTGATAAAAGAAATAGGTAGCCATTTTGCACAGCTTTCAATGTGTTTCCTGCATCGGGATAACGAGCAAGCACCGCGCCAATATTAGGAGAGATTCCCTGAGATTTCATCTTATCTTGAGCGCGTTGTAATTCCTGTTCTCTACGTTCCCGCGCCGATTTTTGTACCGCATTGGCACGGCGCATTTCAACCAGCGCATCCTCTAGTTTACCTTGCTTGAGATAGTTAAGTCCCAGATAAAGGTGCAAGAAACCGAGCTCATAGTCAGGTGGAGTATAAGTATTTAAATTATCATTAATGGCCAGAGAACCAAGACTAGTCGCACTTTGAGACAAAGAAATAACCGCTTGCTCCTGCTGCTCTTTCACCGCTTGGTCTGCTTTATCTAAGCTTGCTAAACTTTGAGGATACTGCTGATCTAGAAAATAGACTCGGCCATACTCCATGTTATCGAGTATTGGACCTGCGATACCATCATCTAGTTCATCAGAAGCTTGTGCGTAGTCACCTAATTGCACCGCTTGGTATAGATCTTTGTTTTGAGCGCTGTAATGACTAAATAAGTTACCCGCACTAAAGTTAGCACAACCACTTAATAGTAAACTGACCAGCCCCAACGAGACATATCTGCTATGTGTCGCCACCTACTACTCCAACTCATTACATGAAAAAACACCCGCCGAATGGCAGGCGTCTTGAAAATTAACTCATTAACAATGGTCCTAATGGACGTCCACCTAAGAGGTGCATGTGAATGTGATACACCTCTTGGCCACCATAAGAATTGGTGTTCACGATAAGACGATACCCATCTTCAGCAATCCCCTCTTCTTTGGCAATTTTACGCGCGACAGTAAACATACGCCCAAGAGCAAGTTCATCCTCTTCTTCCACATCATTGACGGTTGGAATCAGTTTATTAGGAATGATTAATATGTGGCTAGGCGCGCGTGGATTAATATCTCGAAACGCAGTGACCAGCTCGTCTTGATACAAAATGTCTGATGGGATTTCTTTACGAATAATTTTGCTAAAAATAGTTTCTTCAGCCATGAATTCACTCCATGAGAATAAAGTAGGTACATAATGACTAACGAGTATGCGCTATGGGGATTTAAAGCTCAATCAAAAAACAAAGACTCTTGATATCGACCGCAGCGCAAATAGTTTGATGAATAAAATCATGAACTAATTCCTATACGAGTGTCTAAACGATAACTAGCGTAGAAAAAGAAGTTACCCGCTTCGTTGGGTTTGTTACCAGTATTGAACATACATGTTAAGCTCGCGTCAAAGATCATTCAATCTCTCGGTTTTCTCGTCATTGAACCTTGTTTTTTTCTCGCTTGGTCGTTATATGATTACTAAGTGCTTGCATCCTATCCTTTTATAAATTCAGACTGTGCAAGCCATACATGAGGATAAGAATTCATGAGCATTCATGTTGGCATTATCGATCAGGATCCCATTCGCCTGATTACTCCGGTTTTTGATAGCCGGATTGAGTGTCGCCACATCATTTTTATTGGGGATGATTCACAACAAATTATGTTTGAACGCCTCAGCAACGTACTTGCTGGTAGAGGCATTCAATCTGAATTCTTCACCATCCCTTCGGTTAGTAATATCAGCGAAATTAAAGCCAGCATTCAAACGTTAGCGAAAGATTTATTGAGCCGCAAAGAAGAAATTCAACTGAATGCGAGTTGTGGGCTTCGCCACCGACTTCTCGCGGTTTATGAAGTATTCCGGTCTTATCATTGGCCAATTTTTGTTGTTGAGCCGAGCAGTGATCAACTTTGTTGGCTTTATCCAGATGAAAATGAAGATACGCAAGTTCAGGACCACATCACTATTGCTGATTATTTAACTATTTTTGGTGCTCGCGGAGAATTTACTGAACACAATGTATCCCCCCAACTGGATTTAAAACTGTATGAGTTAGGAGAACGGTGGGCGAGTAATGCGCTTGAATTAGGACCAGGTTTAGCAACATTAAACTATTTAGCCACCACCTGCCGCAAAGAGCAGAAGCTCGATGTGGAGCTATCCGAAAAGCAGCAAGGCTATCGAGAACTCAATATGCTGTTAGATGACCTCGTAGAAACCCAAATTGCTACGTATGAAAACGGTATCCTTACGTTTGCCAATGAAGATGCGCGTCGTTTTTCCAACGGAGAATGGCTAGAGACTCTCGTTCATAGTACCGTGAAACAGATTCAAGATGATTTACCAACTATTCAAGACCGTTCACTTAACGTTCAGGTTTATCGCCAACTTGGCGACCGTGAAGTACGTAATGAACTTGATGTAGCAACAGTCGTTAACAACAAACTGCATATTATAGAATGTAAGACAAAAGGGATGCGTGACGACGGCGATGACACTTTATATAAATTGGAATCATTGCGCGATTTACTTGGCGGTCTGCAAGCCCGAGCAATGTTAGTTAGCTTTCGACCTCTGAGACATAACGATATCACTCGTGCCGAGGACTTGGGGCTTGCTTTGATTGGTCCAGATGAATTAAAAGATTTAAAACATCATTTAACACTGTGGTTTAATGCTGCAGGTGGGCATGAAGAACTTTAGTCATTAACTTTTGCTATCCTCACTAATACCAAAAATCCCGCCATTTGGCGGGATTTTTGGGTCATCGGCTACAAAAACGATTAACTATCGTCTTCCGTAAAATTAGACGGTAATGTTTTTTTCATCTCATTCCACAGATGTGCACTATCAATACCGTATTGACGAATCACGTTAGGCAACATTTCACTTGATCCACTCTCACAAATAGAAAGGAGCTCTTTGTAAAATTGCAGCGCTAATGCACACGCTTTCGGGTTAGAGAAGTAATAACTCCCCACACGGTCATACAATTTTTTCAATCCATTAAAAATCAAACCATAAATCTGATTGCCAGAATGAAATGCGAGTCGTTGGAACAACATGTAGTCGTAGAAATTAAACGTGCGAGCTTTTAGATCAACCTGACGCTTTTCTTCATCACACTCACCATCAACTTTCACTTCCTGAACGATTTTGTCCGCATAAGGGGACTGCGCCAAGAAATCATCCCATGATTGAGCACCGAGAAGCGCTTCGCAGGACTCAATCACGTTTTGAATAGTGCGCTTTGAAGTATCACGATTGACCTTAAAAGCATAGCGCATAAAGATCGGGCTAATGTTGGTACGCGCTGCGAGTAAATCTTCAACAATGCTGGTTGCGTTATCGGCATCTAACGTCATTAAAGTATCTAGGATATGCAAACCTGACGTTTCCATAAACTGATTGACTTTCGTCGGTTTACCATGCTGGATCGTCAGCCAACCATCACGAGCAAGGCGTTGTAATACTTCACGTAACGTTGTTCTGGTCACGCCTATTAGTTCAGACAATTCACGCTCGGCGGGTAAAATGGAACCAGGAGGGAAACGTCCGTTCCAGATACTTTCAATAATGTATTTTTCAGCAAAACCTGCTGGGCTTTTTGCCTTAATGACCATTAAGTACTTTTCCAGTTTTTCTATTTATGGGTCTAGTGTTACTCATCATACCACTATCTAAACGAGAGCGGAAACAACCATCGATAAAGTTATCAAAATGTCCTTGGGAAGGATCTTTTTTGAGTGTTTTGTTATTAACTTGTTAGTCTATACCATTAAAAACAAAGGCTTTTATGTATCAAATTATTACAAAACGGCGAACCAATCACCACGCAATTGACAGTTTTAATATTACAACGAGACAATAAAAGCGATAAGCCTCTCTTTAAGAACATTTTTCTTGTGACATGCATCAAAGCCTAAATAGTAAATTAGAAGATTCTGTTCTTCTCGAACCTTTTGCTAAGTTTGTGATATGCTCGTAAAGATTTAGCGCACGTTATAAATCAAACCGTAACCTATAAGCTTAATTATTATAAGGCTTATTTTTAATACAACATCTAGCTGCTAACACAGTTCTAGTCTATTTTTTAAAAGATATCATTGATCCGTCAGTGGGATAGATTGAGTTACTAGTTGTAAAAATGACACTATTAACGAATCTTGTGGCTTAATGAGGAATAACTGGACATCAAGGAACGAATCGTAATGTTACTGCACACATTCCTTCACTTTTCGTTTAATTCTCCATAAGCCAAAATTAAATCGATGCGATAAATGTTGTCGATTGAAAGATCAATGGAATAGACAAGTTTCTTTTAGCCGCAGTTTGACAGTCTTACAGTATCCATGCGTTGAGCATATAAAGGCTTGGTCATTCGCAATGTCTAAACATAACTACAAGAGATAAGAGTAATCATCATGCCAATATCGTTAGGAAACGCTTTTATCAAAAATTTCCTTGGCAAAGCACCTGATTGGTACAAAGTTGCCATTATTGCATTCCTCATCATTAACCCGATTGTGTTCTTTTTAATCAACCCGTTTGCAGCCGGTTGGTTACTCGTTGTGGAATTTATTTTCACCCTAGCAATGGCGTTAAAATGTTACCCATTGCAACCTGGGGGACTACTGTCCATAGAAGCTATCATCATAGGTATGACAAGCCCAGAGCAGGTTAAACACGAGCTGGTCAACAATATTGAAGTATTGTTGCTACTGGTCTTTATGGTTGCTGGTATCTATTTTATGAAGCAGTTACTGCTGTTTATCTTTACTAAGATACTGCTCGGAATACGTTCGAAAATCGCTTTGTCTGTCGCCTTTTGTATCTCAGCTGCGTTTTTATCAGCTTTTCTTGATGCATTGACTGTAATAGCTGTCATCATCAGTGTTGCAGTTGGGTTCTATTCTATTTATCACAAAGTCGCGTCCGGTCAGCAATACAACGCTTCGGGACACGATCATACAAAAGACGAACAAATTACCGAAATCACCCGTGACGATTTAGAAGAGTATCGTGGCTTTCTCCGCTCGCTATTAATGCATGCTGGCATTGGTACCGCGCTCGGCGGTGTGACGACGATGGTGGGTGAACCACAGAACCTAATTATTGCGGATCAAGCTGGGTGGCTATTTGGTGAGTTTATCCTACGTATGGCACCAGTAACGGTTCCTGTTTTTGTCTGCGGTATTTTAACTTGTATTCTGGTCGAAAAATTTCACCTATTTGGCTACGGAGCACAGCTACCAACTAATGTACGTCAAATTTTAGTCGACTTTAATCTCGAAGAACAAAAAACCCGTACTAATCAAGATGTCGCAAAATTAATCATCCAAGGCCTCATTGCCGTATGGTTAATCGTCGGGTTAGCCATGCATTTAGCTGCGGTCGGATTGATCGGATTATCTGTGATTATCTTGGCAACTGCTTTTACAGGAGTAGTTGAAGAGCATTCACTAGGTAAAGCCTTTGAAGAAGCATTACCTTTTACTGCGCTATTGGCTGTATTCTTCTCAGTAGTAGCGGTCATCATTGATCAAAACTTATTCACCCCTATCATTGATTGGGTCTTGCATATCGAAGATAAAGGCACGCAGTTAGCTCTGTTTTATGTCGCTAATGGTTTGCTATCTATGGTATCGGATAATGTGTTTGTGGGTACCGTATACATTAATGAAGTGAAAACAGCCCTGATGCACGGTGTTATTTCATCTGATCAATTTGCGTTACTCGCAGTGGCTATCAATACCGGTACCAACTTACCATCGGTTGCTACCCCTAATGGCCAAGCCGCTTTCTTGTTCCTATTGACTTCGGCTTTAGCTCCTCTCATTCGATTATCGTACGGACGAATGGTCATCATGGCTCTGCCTTACACGATTGTACTGGCTGTTGTGGGTTTATTTGGCATTGTATTCTTAGTTGATCCAATAACGAATTACTTCTATGACATGGGCTGGATTGTCCATCACGCATCCAATGCGATAGGAAGTAGTGTGCCAGGGCATTAATATTTGCCTCAGCAATGAAACTAATTCAAGATTAAAGGCTCTGAAATATCAGAGCTTTTATTTTTTAAGGATAGGAATGTGAACACTCTTTACCCTATACGTACTTTTTCTCTTCAACGCAAAGCTTGGATACTACTTTTATTTTGTATCATTTTCTTCGAGTCTTGTGCGCTGTTCTTCCAACATGTCATGAACTTAGCACCTTGTGTCATGTGTATCTATGAACGTATTGCCATGCTGAGTATTGGTATCGCTGCGATTATAGGCGCCATAGCCCCTCAAAACGGCTTTTTCCGGTGGGTAGGTCTTGCTGGTTGGGGAATTGGAGCTATCAAAGGACTCACACTGGCTCTACAGCATGTTGAATTTCAATTGCATCCCTCTCCATTTCACACCTGTGACATTTTTGTCACTTTGCCGAACTGGGTGCCCCTGAATAAATGGATGCCATGGATGTTTAAAGCCTACGGGGATTGTAGTGATATTGTGTGGCAGTTTTTAAGCCTTTCAATGCCTCAATGGCTGGTTGTCGTATTTGCCGCTAACCTTGTTGCTTTGGCCATCGTAATTATCGCTCAATTTAGCCGTAAGCCAAATACGTTGCGGTAATCCAAATCAGAAACGTTGCAGTAGTTCTTAAATACAAAAGAGGCGCTAATTGAATTAGCGCCTCTTTTGTTATCTGTGTTTAACTCATGTACATCTAGTCACGAATTGGAGCCGGGGCTAACACCTCGCGATTACCATTATGTCCAGGTGCACTCACAATACCTTGAGCTTCAAGCTGTTCAATAATCCGAGCAGCTCGGTTATAACCGATTTTAAAACGACGTTGAACACCGGATACGGAACCACGTCGTGATTCAACTACATGCTCGACAACCTGATCGAAGAGAGGATCCACTTCTTCATCAGAATCCATCTTTTCTCCAGGTAATAAGGCTTCAGGTCCTTGGTCACCCGACGTAATTTCATCGATGTAATTCGGTTTTCCTCGTGCCTTCCAGTTATTAACTACCGCATGCACATCTTCATCAGATGCAAACGCACCGTGGACACGTTCTGTATGGCTAGACCCAGCAGGCAAATAAAGCATATCCCCCATTCCCAATAGTGATTCAGCCCCACCTTGGTCAAGAATGGTTCGTGAGTCTGTTTTCGTCGATACTGTAAAGGCAATACGAGCTGGTATGTTAGCTTTAATCAAACCAGTAATCACATCAACTGATGGGCGCTGTGTTGCCAAAATCAAATGGATTCCCGCGGCACGAGCTTTTTGGGCCAGGCGAGCAATCAATTCTTCGACTTTTTTACCTACTACCATCATCAAGTCGGCGAACTCATCAACGATAACGACAATATAAGGTAATTTTTCCAATAATGGAGGTTCAGGATCCATGCTGTCTCCTTCTCGCCATAAAGGGTCATGAATCGGATGCCCTGCTGCTGCCGCTGCTTTCAACTTCTCATTGAAGCCTTTCACGTTACGTACACCAAGCGCCGACATTAACTTATAGCGACGTTCCATTTCACCGACACACCAACGTAATGCGTTTGACGCGTCTTTCATATCGGTCACAACTTCAGCTAACAGATGCGGTATACCTTCGTAAACCGAAAGCTCCAACATTTTCGGGTCAATCATGATAAAACGCACGTCTTCTGGTGTTGATTTATACAACATACTCAAAATCATAACGTTCACACCAACTGATTTACCAGAACCTGTTGTACCTGCGACCAATACGTGTGGCATTTTTTGCAGATCGGCCACAACAGCCTCACCTGCAATATCTTGCCCTAATACCACCGTTGTTGGTGATTTAGATTTGGTGAACTTCTCGCTATTAATCACATCAGATAAATACACCGTTTGACGAGTCATATTCGGCAATTCCAAACCAACATAAGGCTTACCTGGGATCACTTCCACGACACGAACAGCCATCGCCGACAATGAGCGAGCTAAATCCATCGATAAACTAGAGATGCGACTTACTTTAACACCTGGGGCCAAATCGAGCTCAAAACGAGTAATGACCGGACCAGGGAAAATATCAACCACTTTTGCTTTAATTTTGAAATCAGCCAATTTCGCTTCGACTAAACGGGCAATATCTTCTAACGCATCACGATCAATAAAGTCTTCACGCTTTTCTGGATGGTAGAGAAGTTCTAGTGTTGGCATCGGCTCGGTTGGCTTTGGCAACACTTCTTCTTTCTTCATCAAAAATGGATTCTGCTCAGCGGCCATGTTCGCTTGGGCATCAGACACCATTGTTTGGAATGCTGTGACATCCGCATCTTGAGTCTGTTGCTCAGCCACTTCGTCAGCAGCAGGCGCTAAAGTTTCATCGACAACGGTTTGTTGTTCAATCTCTGGTGAAGCAGAGAAGGTAGGCTCATCATCTATAATGTCAAAATTCGATATCTGCGGTGCATTATCTTCGATGTCATCAAACTTACCCAATGTTTGAGCATCTTCTAATGACCCATCGTTTGGTGAATGAGTATCCCATGGTAGCTCTTCATCTGATGCATAATCATTATGCTCACGAGCGTCCATATCGAGCTGTTCAATCGTGGCATTTAACTGCTTACTGCGAGGCTCGTATTCCTCTTCTTCGTCATAGCTATATTGAGGCTCACTTTGTTGAGCAACTGCTTCATTACGGCGTTCTGGGACATGAATGTTAAAACGACGTTCAAGAGGCTGAGCGGCTGGCTTATCATTGTCCTCAGCCGCTTGAGAACTCATAGATGGAGACAAAAGAGCGTCATGCTCATCCGGTTCTTGTTCACTAGCAGTCGTCAATTCCTGACTTACGGCTTCGGGTAGTTCGGTGTCGTCTTGTACTACGTCAAACTGTGGCTCTGTCAGGTTAGGAGTAATCACTTGCTCTCCTTCCCCTCTCATGCGATTAAGCACCCACTGAAAACCCGAAATACACTTTTCACCCAAACGTTCCACAATGCGTAACCAAGAAATACCCGTAAGCAAAGTAAAACCGGCTCCCCACATAAACAACATAACCAAGGTTGTACCTAATACGTTGAGTGTGGGTATGGAGAGGCTGGTAATAACATCACCAATCACACCACCTGATGAGAAATTCCATAGATCATCGAAATTGATATCAGCCAGAGCACAACTGGTAATCATTAAGATTACTACGCCGAGTAAGCGTGTGCCCCACAGCATCAAGTCGACAGGCTCATCTGGCGTTCTTTTACGAAGAACAACCCATGAACCAATCGTGAATAGGAAAGGAATGCAATACGCTAGAGAGCCAAATATGAAAAATAGCGTATCCGCCAGCCAAGAACCAAGCATCCCTCCAGCGTTATGGATATTACTTCCCCAAGCCGTTTGCGACCAGGAAGGATCTGCCGGACTGAAAGTAAATAAAGATACGGCTAATAGTACTGATGCTAAAACCGCTAGTATCAGACCACACTCTTTTAATCGTTCAATACCATTAAGACGGAAAAACGACGATTGTTCGCCCGTTTTTACAATGGTTTGTACTTTTTTCTTGTTCTCTCTGAACATATACCAACTTGATCATGACTTTGCCAAATATGGTAAACACTATACTCATATTCGTGGCGTTAAAACAGTTCGAGCGGCCGGAGCCGCTCGGTTTGTCAGAAGATTTAACCACACCTAGGTCAAAAACCCAATTAGCCAAAGTCAGAATGTGGCAAGAAGTTACACTATTGCGTGTAACTTCAATTAACGAGTTTTAATCACTAGCTGGTTAGTTTGTTTTACTTCTTCCATTACAACGTAAGTACGAGTGTCGTTTACACCAGGTAAACGTAATAGTGTGTCACCTAATAGTTTACGGTATGCACCCATATCCGATACGCGGGTTTTTAAAAGATAGTCAAAATCCCCGGAAACAAGATGACATTCTTGAATATCATCTAATTTTTGTACCGCAGTGTTAAACTGCTCAAACACATCAGGAGCACCGCGGTTCAGAGTAATTTCTACAAACACTAACAATGAAGCATCAAGGTATTGTGGATTAAGTAACGCTGTATAACCTGTAATGTAACCTTGACGCTCTAAACGACGTACACGTTCCAAACATGGAGTCGGTGATAGACCGACTCGTTTAGATAACTCTACGTTTGATATACGACCATCTTTCTGCAACTCATTAAGTATATTGCGATCAATACGGTCTAGATCCTTGGACGGCTTCTTATAGTTGTCTACCATTTTTTTATTCCACCTTTTAACTTCCTTGCAAACATATATGCTACAACTTATTAATATTTAGCATCAAATATAACAACACACTAACTATACTAGTGTTAAATTTGCGCTAGCACCCTATAAATAGTTAATACAACCAAACCATTGCGGGGGTTCAGAATGATCATTGGCGTACCAAAAGAAATCAAGAACCACGAATACCGAGTCGGGATGATTCCTGCAAATGTCAGAGAACTCATCTCTCAAGGTCACCAAGTCATTGTGGAGACAAATGCCGGTATTGGTATTGGCATTTCAGACGATGAGTACATCGCTGTAGGTGCATCCATTCTTCCCACTGCCGCTGACGTTTACACGCAAGCAGAGATGATTGTAAAGGTTAAAGAACCTCAAACTAACGAACGGACAATGCTAAGAGAAGGGCAAATATTATTTACTTATTTGCATCTTGCACCGGATTTTCCACAAACCGAAGCACTCATTAAAAGCAAAGCCATCTGTATAGCCTATGAGACTGTAACAGATAATATGGGACACTTACCACTACTAGCGCCTATGTCCGAAGTCGCCGGGAGAATGTCGATTCAAGCCGGAGCTCAGATACTCGAAAAGTCTCAAGGCGGACAAGGTTTATTACTCGGAGGAGTACCCGGTGTAGCACCTGCCAATATCCTTATACTTGGCGGTGGCGTTGTCGGAGCAAACGCAGCGAGAATCGCAGTAGGTATGCGAGCCCATGTTACAGTCCTTGACCGTAATCTTGACACATTACGCAGGTTAGACCAAGAGTTTCAGGGGCGAATTCAGTTACTTTATTCCACAAAAGAGGCAATTGAGCAACAAATACTCTGTTCGGACTTAGTTATTGGGGCGGTTTTAATCCCAGGAGCGGCTGCCCCTAAATTAATTTCAAAGGAGCATATTCAAGCAATGAAGCCTGGTTCAGCCGTGGTTGATGTGGCAATTGACCAAGGAGGTTGCTTTGCAACGTCATACCCTACCACCCATGATGATCCAACATTTATCGTGAACGATGTCGTGCATTATTGCGTAGCAAATATGCCAGGGGCAGTAGCCAAAACCTCTACATTCGCGCTTAATAACGCAACCTTGCCCTATATTTTGGACATCGCCAGTAAAGGTTATCGCCAAGCGTTACTCGACAATAAAGGACTAAGACAAGGCCTTAACGTGTATTTTGGCCAAATAACGTGTAAAGAAGTCGCCGACAATTTCGGTCTCGATTACATTGATGCTTTAACAGCACTACAGCAATCAAACCAGTGACACATTATCGTTTTAAACGCGCCTGAATGAGAAAATTACGAGGAGTAAGCAAGCGTGAACAAAATTCTGTGATAACAACGTGATACCCAGCATCTTCAAGATATAGTGCTCGGTCGAAGATCAGCCACCACTCAATCATCCGGCGAAAAGCGTGCTGAACTAGGCTCGCTTTTTCCATTTGCTCAAAACGAACGGCTCCTAACTTCTCGTAAAAAACAGCCTGTTCTGCGCTGGGTTGTGGCCACCCTTTTAACTCGCAAGCCCACTGACAAAAAGCATGGAAGCCTTCACTCAACACCGATTTTTTAATACTTGGTACCGAACAATAAACGTCACTTCCCAATACTGACTTAACCCACAGGTCAAGGCCTAAACGAAATGTCATTTCTTGTTGACGATGACGCTTTACCCGCTGTCCTCCTGTAACCGTTTCTTGCAGTGGAATACGTAATTCTTGCCTCGTAAAATTCAATTGAGAATGGCGAGCACTACGTGATAAAGGACGATAAAATTCGTCTTTTGTTAGATGATAACAGCAGGGAGAAAATGAGATACCTTCAGACTTTGCCACCACCGCATGCTCTAGCATGCGCAAATGTAAATCGCCACAAGCATGAAGTGCGACGACATGCTGATGATGAGTAAACCAACGTTTAGCCTCTGGCTTTAATGCATCACCTTGGCAAAAGGTCATATCTAAATGATGCTGATTAGCGAAATCCTGCCCATCATCACACAAAGCCTGCTGTAGTTCGACGCTTGTCACCACACCTTGGTGCTGATTCGCTAGGAAACGTCCTAGATACCCCTTACCAGCACACCACTCTAACCAAGGAAACCCGCGGATACCATCGGTCGATATTTGTTGTGTTAGTGCAGTAATTTGCTTTAGCTTACGCCCTGGAATTCCCACGCTAAGAGGTTTGGTATCAATCGCTAAGGGGGACTCATTATCATGATGAGAAATGCTGTCTTCTAAAGCAAAGTAGTGTTCTGATATGCCTGGAATCCAACATTCTAACGATTGCAGCAAACTGACGAAATTAGACTGATACTGTTCAAGGTCAGCAAAAGTCAAAGCATCTAACCATTCATTCAGTTCAGGGTGACTTAGTGCCCAAGGGTAAGTGGTCTTATCTTGGCAAAAAAATGGCTCAAAACGCCAAAAAAGTTGGTGTTGGGTAAGAAATTGATCTAATGCTGAAAATTTTTGCTTCATACCGCACCTTTCGAAGTTGGTGCGGCATTGTAAAATCCTACTGCAAAAGATCAATCAAATTTTACGCTCAATATTTAGCGTGTCGGTAATACGATATCTTTAAACATTTCATTAATTTCAGAGTTGGACTTCAAAGATATGGCTTGTTCTACAACAGGTCTTGTCAAATGGGGAGCGAACAGTTCCATAAAGTCGTACATATAAGAGCGCATAAATGTTCCACGCCGAAAACCAATACTGGTAGTACTCGCGCCGAATATATGTCGTGCATCTATTGCGACCAAATCGTCATCTAACGTTTTATCCACGGCCATACTCGCAATGACCCCGACACCGATTCCCATACGTACATAGGTTTTAATGACATCCGCATCTGTAGCGGTAAACACCACTTTTGGCGTCAACCCTTCGCGATGAAAAGCGTTATCCAGTTCAGAGCGCCCTACAAACCCAAACACATATGTCACCAAAGGATAAGCCGCCAAATCGGCAATGCTTACCGTCTCTTTTCGAGTCAGTGGATGGCCTTTAGGAACCACTATCGAACGGTTCCAATGATAGCAAGGCAGCATCACAGCATCTTCATAGAGATGCATCGATTCTGTCGCGATAGCTAGGTTTGCATCGCCTTTGGAGATCGCATCTGACATCTGGCTGGGTGTTCCTTGGTGCATGTGTAACGACACCTTAGGGTATTGTGAGGTAAATTGCTTGATTGAATGAGGAAGTGCGTAACGAGCTTGGGTATGGGTGGTTGCGATATGGAGGGACCCCATTTCAGGGTGTGTATGTTCGCCGGCGACCGACTTAATACTATCGACCCTCGATAATATTTCCGTCGCTATCCTGACGATTTCATCTCCTGCTTGCGTGACCTGCGTTAGATGCTTACCACTACGCTCGAAGATTTGAATCCCTAATTCATCTTCCAGCATCCTAACTTGCTTACTTATTCCCGGTTGAGAGGTATATAAACTTTCAGCAGTTGCTGATACATTTAAGTTATGATTGACCACTTCAACAATGTATTTTAACTGTTGTAACTTCATGAACTATCCCGCTTTTCCCTAAAATGGACACAACGCTTATGACACATTGTTTATATTAAAGAGTTATAACGCGTTAAGCGCATAAATCAAAGGGTAAAGCACAATTTGTCACGATAAATGCTAATCTTTTTACTGTTCTTATGGAAAATTTGCCAAGTGTCGCCCAAACTCAACATTCAAGAGCAGTTTTCTTATGATAAAACAGTAATAATAAAAATTGTAAATTTGTGGGTGTAGTGACTGGCAGGGATAGTGTATCCTTACTAGTTGTTGGTCATTCAAACGATGAAGACTTGGAATTTATGAATATTGGTTTAATTATCGCCCTTGTCGCTGTTTTACTTATTTTAGTGCTTGGGTATAACATCATGCTGCAGTATAAGGTTCGCTTAGAGTCGACAAAGAAGCAAGAAGCGGCAAAGTATATTGCTATTATTGATGCCACTGAAGATCTTATCGGTAATGCTCATCATATGCCGTTTAGCAAAGATTTGTTAGTTTGCTTAAACACGAGAATACTCGATGCTCTTGAAGCAATGCATGAACTTGATCCAAAAGATAAGAATTTAATGGGTCGCATTGAAAATATGCGTTCTCAAGTGGAAAACTTGAAAAACAATCACCCTGGAACTGAAAGTACCTCATTTAAAGTACCAAGTAGTGATAAACAAGCTCTACTGATGCTTAAATTGGTGAAGCGGCTACGTGATACTATTCGCAGTGAACATAACAAAGGCCGTATCGATACTCAGGCTTTTGTGACTGAAAATGCGCGCTTAGAGAACATTCAGATTCGTATCAACATTGAAAACGTGATTAAACGCGCTAATGATTCGATTGTTCGCGGTCAACCTGGTACTGCTTTACAGTTGTTACGTAAAGGTATTGATGTTTTAAGTTCAAAAAATGATAGCTATTCTAACCAAGCACGTGAAAAGCTACAGGGAATGTATGACGAGTTAGAACAGCGTCGCCAATCAAAAAGTGAGCAAGAGCTCCATCAGATTGAAGCAAATGAACATGACAGCGATATGGAAGCGCTGTTTGGTGAGAAGAAAAAGTGGTAGGATTCATCGCCTGCTCAATTCTTTGATAGCAATTGATTTAAATTTTAAATTCCCACAAGAAAGAGGCCGTTAACGGCCTCTTTTATTATTCGCGACTATGATTACTCAAGATAATATCCAACAGCTCCTAACCCCTATCAGCCACTTTTTACAATGTGAAACGCCAGATAGTTGGATTACACAAGCCAAAAAACCAGAAAACTTACGAGTCTTGCTACTCGATCACCTACTTTGCGAATTAAAAGCCGGCCAATCTGCCATGTACTTAATTCGTAAATATGCCGTTGATCAAGCGAGTCAGCATTCATTATTGGATTGGTTTAAGCCCTATGAAGATTTCGCCTATCGAGGTATTGGCTCGTTAGAAACATTAAAGGGAAAGAGTCAGATTTCAAAATCAATTATGGCAAAGTCAAACTCGCCGTATAGCCAAGATTTGATTGATAAAATGGTGCTGCTGATAAAAGAAGAATTACATCATTTCTATCAAGTGCTAGAGATTATGGATACGCGTAATATCGCTTATGAGTCTATCCCTGCCAGTCGTTACGCTAAGGGCATGTTATCACACATGAAAACCTACGAGCCGGCTACCTTAATCGATAAACTCATCGTTGGCGCCTACATTGAAGCTCGCTCCTGTGAGCGGTTTGCCAAGTTAGCCCCTCACCTTGACGACGATATCGCTAAATTCTATGTTTCATTACTACGCTCTGAAGCCCGCCACTATCAGGATTATCTTAGCCTAGCTCAGCAGATTTCTCCTGACGATATTAGCGATAGGGTCGCCTACTTTGGCCGTGTTGAAGCAGATTTAATCACCACCCCAGATAGTGAATTTAAATTCCATAGTGGTGTTCCAGCCTAACACCTCCTTTTTTACGCATAAAAAAAGCCAGTGTACGACAACACTGGCTGTTTACTTAAACTTCTGCTTCTATAAAGGGTAATTTACCTAGACCAACGTGCCATTAATATCTATTAGTACTTGAGCTGGATTTTCAGCTTGGGTGATTGGTCGACCAATCACAAGATAATCAGACCCGGCTTGAACCGCATCATACGGTGTCATAACTCGGCGTTGGTCACCTTTCGCCGCACCAGCAGGTCGAATGCCTGGAGTAACCAATTTAAATTCTTGCCCTAAGTTAGACTTGAGTACAGAGGCTTCTTGAGCTGAACATACAACCCCATCTAAACCTGAGTTTTGACTTAATGTCGCTAATTTAAGCACTTGTTCTTGTGGTGCAACGCCAATACCAATACCTTGCAGGTCTGACTGTTCCATACTCGTTAATACCGTAACACCAATCAGTAACGGACGATCTTTCCCATAAGGTTCGAGTATTTCACGAGATGCCGACATCATACGTTCGCCGCCACTTGCATGCACATTTACCATCCAAACACCCAGCTCAGCAGCAGCACGAACCGCTTTAGAACAGGTGTTAGGAATATCATGAAATTTAAGATCCAAGAATACAGAGAATCCACGGCGGTGAAGTTCTTTCACAAATTCAGGCCCAAATAGCGTGAACATTTCCTTGCCCACTTTTAGACGACATGTTGCCGGGTCAATTTTATCGACAAATGCCAGAGCATCGTTCTGATTTTCATAATCTAGGGCTACGATTACTTTTGGGTCGTTCATTTGCACTCCTAACTTAATGCGCTCAAAAAATGCAGCACAAAGGCTGCATAAATCTCAGACCGACTGAGATAATAAATTACTTACTCACCATCAAGACCACGAATAGGCTTGATGCTTCCCCAACTTTTACAAGATGGGCAATGCCAGTACAAAGAGTGAGTGGAAAAGCCGCAATGACTACAACGGTAGTGCGGTTTAGTTTTCATCTGCTCACCAACGAGCTTCTGTAGTGTCATCAAGCTCTCTTTTGCTCGGCCTTCTTCAGCTTCTGCTATATGGTAATCAATTAAACGATAAAACCCTTTCATGGTTGGGTTTTTTACTAACTGTCTTGTTAATAAATCTTGGGCTGACGCTGTACCTTCATGTTTGGCAACTAGATGTGCCAACATCAATTCAGCCGATACCCCCGCATTATCAGCTATGCATTCACGTAAGAATACAACCAACTCATGCTCTTGCCCTAGGTGGTGATAACATTCCGCTACAATAGGCAGAACTTCACCAACAAAATCGATATCCTGCTCCAAAACTTGGCGCATATATTCAGCAGTGCGTTTGTAATCTTCATTTTCTAAGTACAATTTGCCAAGAGAAATGGTTGCGCGCACACATTTAGAATCCGTCTGCAACGCCCGTTTGAACAACTGGACCGCTTTATCATGGTGACCGTCTGACTTTTCTTGCATGGCTAACTCACACAGGAAATGAGCAATAGTAGACTTCATCTTAATCTTGCCCATTTTGACTAATGCCTGCGCACACTCAATCGCTTTATTCCATTCACGTGTTTGCTGATAAATAGCGGTTAACTGCTGCAGAGCAGATTCGCGATGTTCAGGCTCATCCACCAATTGTTCAAAAATACGCTCAGCGCGATCTAGGAAGCCTGACACCATGTAGTCTTTAGCAAGTTGTTGCAGCGCCAAATTTTTCTGGTCAATAGTCAAACCTGTACGTGAAATTAGATTCTGGTGGATACGAATAGCACGGTCTACTTCGCCTCGAGAACGAAATAAATTACCTAACGCGAGGTGGGTATCGATCGTATCGTTATCCACTTGCAAAAGTTCAATAAAGTGATCAACCGCTTTATCTGATTGATCAGACAAAAGCAAGTTCAGTCCCGTCACATACTGGCGAGATATTTGGTGAGATTGTTTCTGTTTATCTTGCTGAGCACTACGATTACCCATATACCACCCGTAGGCAGCGGCAATCGGCAGCAACAAGAACAGTATTTCTAACATTAAAAAACAGCCTTATCCTATATTTCAGTTCTCATCAGAGACTTGGTTCTTGGCGGTCTGCTTTTTTAATTGCTTGTTCAATTTACGAATTCTAAATTTTGACTTGAGATGAACACCTACAAAGAGAATCCATGCCAACACAAACCCGACAACAAAAACGCTTCCCAATAAAGTTGAAAGATGGAACTGTCCCTGAGCCAACAAATAGTTGAAGGTTACTACTTCTTGGTTTTGTGAACCTAACGCCAAGGCGATAAGAAACAGAGCCAAAATGAGTACAATTTTTATAATTTTCATTACGCGACACCTATTCAGGAATTAGCCCCCCTGATTATGCAGGAAAACGGCGTTACAAACCACGTCTAATCGGCATTCATATTATAAAAAAGCGGCACACTGTAACAGTATGCCGCTTTCATAAATGCGTCTTGGTAATCAGAGACTTTCGTTTACACGCTCACGTAATTCCTTGCCTGGTTTGAAATGAGGTACATATTTACCCTCTAATTCAACTTTTTCACCAGTTTTTGGGTTACGGCCTACGCGCGGCTCTCGATAATGCAAAGAGAAACTACCGAAACCACGAATTTCGATGCGTTCTCCATCTTCCAACGTAGATGCCATGTATTCAAGAATGTCTTTCACCGCATCTTCGATCTCTTTTGCAGACAAATGGGTTTGCTCAGCGCAGAGTCTTTCGATCAATTCAGACTTAGTCATAGTTTCCCTCTTCGAGTTATTCAAACTCATTATAGTAAGTAATACCAATTCCAACAAACACTTGAGAGCTATTGTCGAAAAACTTTGCGCTCAGTTGATGGTTCTTTGATCCAGTTTACACAAAATTTACAACTTGTTGTGCAAAAAATACGCAAAAAGACTGTAAGAATAGGAATTACATCTAAATTCTACACAAAAAAAAGGAGCCAGTCATACTGGCTCCTCCTTTACTAAAGTCGATTACTCGCCTTTAGCTGCTTTGAATGCGTCAGCCATAGCATTACCGAACGCGCCTTCATCTTGCTTGTTCAGTGAAGCCATTGCTTCTTGCTCTTCAGCTTCGTCTTTCGCTTTGATAGACAGGTTGATTACGCGGTTTTTACGGTCTACACCAGTAAATTTCGCTTCAACTTTGTCGCCAGCGTTAAGAATTAGAGAAGCATCTTCAACACGGTCACGTGCGATTTCAGAAACGCGGATGTAACCTTCTACGCCTTCTTCAAGTTCGATAGTTGCACCTTTAGCGTCTACTGCAGTAACAGTACCGTTAACTAGTGCACCTTTCTTGTTGTCAGCAACGTAAGCGTTGAATGGGTCATTTTCCATTTGCTTAACGCCTAGAGAAATGCGTTCACGATCTGCATCTACAGCTAGAACAACTGCAGAGATTTCGTCGCCTTTCTTGTATTCACGTACTGCTTCTTCTCCAGGAACGTTCCAAGAGATGTCAGATAGGTGAACTAGACCGTCGATGCCGCCTTCAAGACCGATGAAGATACCGAAGTCAGTGATAGACTTGATCTTACCAGTAACTTTGTCGCCTTTAGCTTGAGCTTCAGCGAAGTCTTGCCAAGGGTTAGTTTTACACTGTTTAAGACCTAGAGAGATACGACGACGTTCTTCGTCGATATCAAGAACCATAACCTCAACTTCGTCGCCAACATTAACAACTTTAGATGGGTGGATGTTCTTGTTAGTCCAATCCATTTCTGAAACGTGTACTAGACCTTCAACGCCTTCTTCGATTTCAACGAAGCAGCCGTAATCAGTTAGGTTAGTTACACGACCAGTTAGTTTGTGACCTTCTGGGTAACGAGCAGCGATTGCTACCCATGGATCTTCACCAAGCTGTTTCAGACCTAGTGATACGCGAGTACGTTCACGGTCGAATTTAAGAACTTTAACTGTGATTTCGTCACCAACGTTAACGATCTCTGATGGGTGTTTAACACGTTTCCAAGCCATGTCAGTGATGTGTAGTAGACCATCAACACCGCCAAGGTCAACGAATGCACCGTAATCAGTAAGGTTCTTAACGATACCTTTAACTTCAGTACCTTCTTGTAGAGTTTCAAGAAGTTCGTCACGCTCAACACTGTTTTCAGATTCGATAACAGCACGACGAGAAACAACAACGTTGTTACGTTTCTGGTCAAGCTTGATAACTTTGAACTCTAGCTCTTTGTTTTCTAGGTGAGTAGTGTCACGGATTGGACGAACGTCTACTAGAGAACCTGGAAGGAATGCACGGATACCGTTAAGTTCAACAGTGAAACCGCCTTTAACTTTACCGTTGATGATACCAACAACAGTTTCAGCTTCTTCGTAAGCTTTCTCAAGAACGATCCAAGCTTCGTGACGTTTCGCTTTCTCACGAGAAAGTTGAGTTTCACCGAAACCGTCTTCTACAGCGTCTAGAGCAACATCTACTTCAGAACCTACTTCTACTTCTAGTTCGCCAGCAGCGTTTTTGAACTGTTCAGCTGGGATAGCAGATTCAGATTTCAGACCTGCGTCAACAAGAACGTAGCCGTTTTCGATCGCTACTACAGTACCTTTAACGATAGTACCTTGTTGGAATTCAGTCTCGTTTAGAAACTCTTCAAAGAGTTGAGCAAAAGATTCAGTCATTTAAATAATCTTCAATTTGAGTAAACTTCCACGGGTATCCTACCTCGTGGGGTTATTAAATTCGCCAGTCATCATCCGTGCGACCAACGCTCTATCTGCCCCGATACTACTCAGTTCGTGACAGCTTAGATTCTACATATTTTATTGCTTTCTCAACCACTTCATCGATAGACATTGTGGTTGAATCTAGCAGCAGCGCATCCTCTGCTGGGCGCAACGGCGCCACAGGGCGATTACGATCTCTATCGTCACGCTCTTGGATTTCGCTTAAAAGGGCGTCAAATTTAACATCTAAGCCCTTCAGTTGCAACTGCTTAAAGCGACGACGGGCGCGTTCTTCAGCACTTGCATCAAGAAAGATTTTAGCTTCTGCAGCAGGGAATACAACTGTGCCCATGTCACGACCATCAGCGACTAAGCCTGCACCATCAGCAAAGGCTCTTTGGCGACGCAGTAATGCTTCGCGAACACGAGGTAATGCCGCAACTTTTGACGCTGCCATTCCCGTTTGCTCTTTGCGTAATTCACCGGATACGTCTTCCCCTTCCAAAATCACTTTCACTAGATCACCTTCAGCAATAAACTGAACGTCTAGATGAGTTGCTAATGGAACGAGCGCTTCTTCAGACTCTGTATCAACACCATGATGAATAGCGGCCAAAGCCAACACACGATAAATGGCGCCAGAATCGAGAAGGTGAAAACCGAGTTTTTTAGCCAGTAACATGCAAAGTGTTCCTTTGCCTGCTCCGCTTGGCCCATCTACAGTTACCACCGGTGTTTGAGAGGACATGTTTTACTCCACTTTGTTTTGTACGTAGCCATGATTAACTACGTTTTACCGGCGAGAAATTATAATAAGAATCTTGATTTCACGCTAGTTTAGAATGGTCTAACTCATAAATTTAACACGATTTTAAAAATAAAAAACTCAGATCTGGGATCTGAGTTTTTTATTTTAGTAATTGGTTATTAAAGTAAAATTCTCTCTTCGTTCTTTTTCACTGTTGATTTCCCAATACCTTTCACTTTCGTTAAGTCATCTTTGCTTTTAAAAGGGCCGTTCGCTTGGCGATACATTACAATCGCCTTAGCTTTAGTCAGTCCAACACCGTTGAGCAGTGTTGATAACTCTTCAGCACTGGCGGTGTTTATATTGACGGTGATTTTAATCTCATCAGCCTTAGTACTGCTATTCGACGCCCATACCACTTGGCTCGGTGTATAAAAGGCAAAAATCAAACTCAAGAGTAACAAAATTTTTTTCATTGCTGTTTTCCTAGTCTTTACTTTGGGGAACTAGAAAAATAAATTCAACGCCAAACGATGCCCACTGATCTCCTAAAAAAATAAGACGGACTTCTAATGAAGTCCGTCTTATTGTGCAGTGTGCTAACAGCGCTATTGCGAGTTATTTCACGTAATACTTGATATCCGTCTGCGCACGCAGAACTGAGATAACACCAGCGATATCTTGCTGTGTGGATAAGCGAGTTAACTGCTGACCAATTTGATCATGGTACTTACTGTCTTTATTAGTCGCGACTTTAGTCAACTTAACAACAATAGTATTACCATTCGCATCTTGGGTACGAGTATAAGTTGCTTTTCCATCATGTGGCTTCGCCATCGCAAATACTTCTTCTGCTAGCGGGTCTTGACGGTCGATTGATTTTTCGGCAGAGAAACTTAACTTATTCTCTTTCAATACGCTTTGGTCGCCTTTGGCTAAGCTATCAACGAGTTGATCCGCTAAGGTTGCAGCATTTTCTGTTGCTTTCATTGCTGTTAGTTGTTTCACCACTTTCGCTTTTACCTCTTCAAGTGGTAATACTTTTTCTGGGCGAGAATCATCAACGTGAACCACAATGACGTGCTCAGGGGCAAGTTGAACGACTTTTGAATTCAAACGGTCTTCGCTGACTTCTGGTGTTGCCAACTCATCTTGTACATCTGAATTTTGCAATACTTTCGGTGCATCAGCCTGAGAAACAAAATCGGTTTTTTGTACTTTACCATTAACCGCTTTTGCTGCTGCATCTAATGAATCTGGTGATTCAAATGCCACTTTTTCTAGCTTATCTTGTAAGTCATAGAATTTATCAACTGCTTTCTGGTCTTTGAGATCAGAACGAATCTGTTCAGCCACTTCTTTAAACGGCTTAGCTTGCGGAGCTTTAATCGCATCAAGCTTAATAATGTGGTAACCGAATGAGGATTTGACGACATCAGAAATGTCACCTGCTTTTTTCAGAGCAAATGCAGCTTGTTCAAAAGCTGGGTCCATCGTGCCCTTTTCAACCCAACCAAGTGAGCCACCTTGCTTGGCACTACCGACATCTTGCGAATCTTTTTTCGCTAATGTAGCAAAATCAGCGCCCGCCTTAAGCTGTTTAAGGATTGCTTCTGCTTTTTGCTTATCACCTTTAATTAAAATATGGCTAACTTCACGCTGAGCAGAAGTGGAGTATTTGCTGATGTTGTCTTGGTAGTATTTCTTCACGTCTGCATCAGAAATGGTAATTTGATCTTTAAGGTCATCAGCAGACACTTCAAGATAAGAAATTTTCTTCTGTGCCGGACGAGTAAATGCCTGCGGATGCTCTTTGTAGTACTGTTGAATTTCTTCATCAGTCAATTTTACTTTTTTTGCAAACGTACTGGTTGCAAGTTCAATTGTTTGAATGCTACGAGTTTGATTAATCAGTTCGGCTTGGTGGTCAATTTCACCTTTTAAAGCGAATTCGCTGCTTTGTAAGGCATTCACTAATTGATCACGTAGAAGTTCTTTACGTAGATATTCTGCAAAAGCATCAGCAGTGAAGCCCGCTCTGCGCAATGCTGCTTGATATAGCTCTTTGTCGAACTTACCATCTTTTTGAAAAGCGGGAATACTCAATAATTGTTGACGCACTTGGCTGTCGCTTACTGTCAAGCCGAGTGATTGAGCGTGCTGTTGAATCAACTCATCATTGATCATGCGGTCTAAAACAGATTTACGGAAAGAAGCCACATAAGATGGGTCACTTAGCAAATTGGAAAAGTAATCACCCAATTGCTGTTGCATGCGGTTGCGTTCATTTTGGTAAGCCTGCTCAAAATCTTGACGGCTGATTTTGCTGTCGCCTACTTTCGCTGCTGCGTTGTTGCTACCACTAACAAGATAGCTTCCAATGCCAGCAAAAACGAAGGATAGGATGATGAGTCCTAAGATAACTTTAATCGCGATGCTATTAGCGCCCTCGCGTAGTCGATCCATCATAGTGTTACTGCTCTCCGGATAGTGAAGTTGTTTACTTCGTACAAAATTGAATAGCGCGATAATAACAGAAAAAGAAATGCGCATCAGTAGGATGCGCATAATTTAAAAAGGTTCGATTTATTTACCAGTCAAACTGATAGAAGTCGAATTAGTTACAAGCGTCTTTCAATGCTTTACCAGCTTTAAATGCTGGAACTTTTGCTTCTGCAATTTGGATCTCTTCACCCGTTTTTGGGTTACGGCCAGTACGAGCAGCACGAGTACGTACTTGGAATGTACCAAAGCCAACTAGCGCAACTTGGTCACCAGATTGAAGAGTATCAGACACAGCTTCAATAAATGCGTCAAGGGCACGTCCTGCAGATGCTTTTGAGATATCCGCGTTAGATGCGATTTTTTCTACTAATTGTGTTTTATTCACTGTAATTCCCCTTTGGCCACCAGTTATTATTTTGTTAGGCGCCGGTTCGTTCCATTTAATTTCCAAAAAATAGCAGCGAAAGCCTTGTCAATACAGGGCTTAACGCTACCGAACTTAACGTTAGCTTCCAAAAAAAATGCTGACAAGCGTTTTTTCCACTTATCAGCATAATCTTTTACTTATTTTTGCTACACATCACTATTTTACAGGCTCTAACTCAACACCTGTTGGGTCTTTAACCAATGCAACCTTCAAAACTTCATCAATCCATTGCACAGGTTTGACATCAAGATCAGCGATAACATTGGCTGGAATATCTTCCAAATCGCGTTCGTTATCTTTTGGAATAAGCACTGTTTTAATACCACCACGGTGTGCCGCAAGTAATTTTTCCTTAAGGCCACCAATCGGAAGTACTTCACCACGTAGGGTAATTTCACCCGTCATAGCAACATCAGCTTTTACAGAATTACCAGTTAAGCTAGACACCAATGCAGTACACATCGCAATACCTGCGCTTGGACCATCTTTTGGTGTCGCACCTTCAGGAACGTGAACATGAATGTCGCGTTTTTCGTAAAAATCTTGGTTGATTCCTAGCTTATCTGCACGAGAGCGTACAACAGTCATCGCGGCCTGAATGGATTCTTGCATCACATCCCCTAGCGAACCAGTCTGGGTCATTTTCCCCTTACCTGGCATTGACTGCGCTTCAATAGTCAGCAAATCACCACCAACTTCAGTCCACGCTAAGCCGACCACTTGACCGATGCGGTTATGCTCGTCAGCTTTACCGTAATCGAAACGCTGTACACCAAGATAATCTTTTAGATTATCCATTGTTACCGTCACATGAGTGATCTCTTTATCAAGGAGAATTTTCTTCACTGCTTTACGGCAGATTTTTGAAATCTCACGCTCTAGACCACGAACACCCGCTTCACGTGTATAGTAACGGATCACACCAATAATCGCAGAGTCATCAATCGTAATTTCTTTTTGTTTCAATCCATTACGTTCGATCTGTTTATTTACTAAGTGGCGTTTTGCAATGTTAAGTTTTTCATCTTCGGTATAACCAGACAGACGAATCACTTCCATACGGTCAAGCAATGGTCCCGGAATGTTCATCGAGTTCGATGTAGCAACAAACATCACATCAGACAAATCGTAGTCCACTTCTAAGTAGTGGTCATTAAACGAATTGTTCTGTTCAGGATCGAGCACTTCTAGTAACGCTGATGCTGGGTCACCACGCATATCTGCTGACATTTTGTCGATTTCGTCGAGTAAGAACAGTGGGTTTTTAACACCAACTTTCGACATTTTTTGAATCAACTTGCCAGGTAATGAACCGATATAGGTACGACGGTGTCCACGAATTTCCGCTTCATCACGCACGCCACCCAGTGCCATGCGGGTATATTTACGCCCCGTTGCCGCTGCGATTGAGCGACCTAATGACGTTTTACCAACACCTGGAGGCCCTACTAGACACAAAATCGGACCTTTCAATTTATTAATACGACTTTGTACCGCTAGGTATTCTAAAATGCGTTCTTTAACACGTTCTAATCCGTAGTGATCTGAGTTTAGAATTTCTTCTGCTTTAGATAGATCACGTTTTACTTTTGAACGCTTATGCCAAGGTACATTAACCATCCAGTCAATGTAACTACGAACTACTGTAGCTTCAGCCGACATTGGCGACATCATCTTCAGCTTTTGTAGCTCTTGCTCGGTTTTTTCACGAGCTTCTTTTGGCATTTTTGACTCTTCAATTTTCTTCTTCAGAGTCTCAAATTCATCTGGCGCATCGTCCATCTCACCCAGTTCTTTCTGAATCGCTTTCATTTGCTCATTCAGATAGTACTCACGTTGAGATTTTTCCATCTGTTTCTTCACGCGACCACGAATACGTTTTTCAACTTGCAGCAAGTCGATTTCCGATTCCATTTGGCCCATCAAGAACTCTAGACGTTCAGTCACATCAAGAATTTCTAGAACTTGCTGTTTATCTTCAAGTTTTAGCGGCATGTGAGCAGCGATAGTGTCAGCTAAACGAGCTGCCTCATCGATACCATTTAGTGACGTCAACACTTCAGGTGGGATTTTTTTGTTCAGCTTGATAAAGCCTTCGAACTGATTGATCGCACTACGAACAATCACTTCTTGCTCTTTTTCATCAAGCTCAGGCGTTATTAAAAACTCTGCATCAGCAGAGAAATATTCACCTTCAATAAATTCTTTAATACGGGCACGCTGCTGACCTTCAACCAACACTTTCACTGTACCATCTGGCAGTTTAAGTAGTTGTAGGATCGTTGCTACCGTACCTACTTCAAATAGGTCTGATACTGTAGGCTCATCAGTCTCCGCCTGCTTTTGTGCGACAAGGAGAACTTGTTTGTTGTTATCCATTGCAGCTTCAAGACACTGAATAGATTTTTCACGGCCAACAAACAAAGGGATAACCATGTGTGGATAAACCACTACATCGCGCAGAGGTAGTACGGGGATCTCGATACGCTCGGAACGTTCCAAGTTCATATTTTTCTCTCTTCCGCTTTCATTCATATGGAAGTATATGGGGGCTAACTTACTGGAATCAATAACAGAACATAAAAAAAGGAGGTATTTCTACCTCCTTTTTTAATTTTGTACCGAACTTACTCAGCTCCGGCCGCTTGATTGTCATTGGTTGAGTAAATCATCAATGGTTCAGATTCACCATTAATCACTGACTCGTCAATCACAACTTTGCTGACATCCGTCATTGAAGGAAGGTCATACATGGTCTCGAGTAACACGTTCTCAAGAATTGAACGTAGGCCACGTGCTCCCGTTTTGCGCTGCATTGCTTTAGCAGCAATCGCACGTAATGCATCTTCACGGAACTCTAGCTCAACATTTTCTAAATCAAACAGTGCTGAGTATTGTTTCGTAAGTGCGTTTTTCGGTTCGTTAAGAATCTGGATTAACGCATCTTCATCCAATTCAGTAAGCGTTGCCGTGACTGGCAAACGACCAATGAATTCTGGAATGAGACCGTATTTC
Source organism: Vibrio eleionomae (assembly GCF_009874545.1). Taxonomy (NCBI): domain Bacteria; kingdom Pseudomonadati; phylum Pseudomonadota; class Gammaproteobacteria; order Vibrionales; family Vibrionaceae; genus Vibrio; species Vibrio eleionomae. The sequence continues at coordinate 110,423 of NZ_WEKT01000007.1, forward strand.
ACTAAATCTTGTGGCTCAACTTGAGTGAATAACTCACTCACTGATTGGCTTTCATCTTTAGAGTGAACTTCGGCAGCAAATCCGATCCCTGTACCTTTAGCGACACGCTGTTCAATCACTTTATCTAGGCCAGCAAATGCACCGCCACAGATAAATAGGATTTTAGACGTATCAACTTGAAGGAACTCTTGTTGTGGGTGTTTACGGCCACCTTGTGGTGGAACAGAAGCTACCGTGCCTTCAACCAGTTTTAGAAGCGCTTGTTGAACCCCTTCACCGGAAACATCTCGAGTGATAGATGGATTTTCTGCTTTACGAGAAATCTTATCGATTTCATCAATATACACGATACCACGCTCTGCTTTCGCTACGTCGTAATCGCATTTCTGCAGCAGTTTTTGGATGATGTTTTCAACGTCTTCACCCACATAACCCGCTTCAGTCAACGTTGTCGCATCGGCCATCGTAAACGGAACATCAAGGAAACGCGCTAACGTTTCTGCGAGAAGGGTTTTACCGCTACCAGTTGGACCGATCAGCAAGATGTTACTCTTACCTAGCTCAACGCCTTCACTTGTTGTGTCACCGTTACGTAAACGCTTGTAGTGGTTATAAACCGCAACCGCAAGCACTTTCTTAGCCTGTTCTTGGCCAATCACATAGTCATCTAGGTGTTCACGAATTTGACGTGGCGTTGGTAATGCCGACGACTCTTTCTTAGGAAGAACATCTTTAATTTCTTCGCGAATAATGTCGTTACAGAGATCGACACACTCGTCACAGATGTACACCGAAGGACCTGCGATTAGCTTGCGAACTTCGTGCTGGCTTTTGCCACAGAAAGAGCAGTAAAGCAGTTTACTACTACCACCCTCTTTGCTTTTATCTGTCATTCGCTAACCTCTTAGCCTTTACACATATAGGTTTGAGTGTATAACAATTTCGTTTAAATTGCGTGAACCAATTTCAGAAACTGTTACACAGCAGTCATCAAGTTTATCACTTGAATTGTTACTCACCGCGGTGAGTAAGAACCGAGTCAACTAAACCATATTCTACTGCCTGATCAGCAGACATAAAGTTGTCACGGTCAGTATCTCGTTCAATTACTTCTAGCGGTTGGCCAGTATGATCGGCCAACAGGCGGTTTAATTTCTGTTTAATTGACAGAATTTCTTGCGCGTGAATCTGAATGTCTGAAGCCTGACCTTGGAAACCACCCAATGGTTGGTGAATCATCACGCGTGAGTTTGGCAGTGCATAGCGTTTGCCTTGAGCACCACCAGCAAGTAGGAATGCGCCCATAGAAGCAGCTTGGCCCATACATACTGTACTTACATCTGGTTTGATGAACTTCATGGTGTCATAAATAGACATCCCTGCAGTTACACTACCACCAGGAGAGTTAATGTATAGGAAAATATCTTTATCAGGGTTTTCAGATTCTAAGAAAAGCAGCTGAGCCACAACCAGATTCGCCATCTGATCTTCTACTTGACCCGTTAAAAAGATAACACGCTCTTTTAGCAGGCGAGAATAAATGTCATAAGAACGTTCGCCGCGAGACGTTTGTTCGACGACCATCGGCACTAGCGCATCCATAATTGATGGCATTGAGTTTTTTTCTTGGTTGCTCATAGTCTTATATCCCTAAAATAAATGGCCCGGATGATGGATATCATACGGACCATTGTTAGCAGAAGAGTCAACGTTCCGTCAACCTTCTACGCTATATATTGCTTATTAAGCAGCAGTTTGAGCGTTCATTAGCTCGCTAAAGCCAACTTTTTTCTCAGATACTTTTGCATCAGCAATGATCGCGTCGATAGCCTGTTCTTCTAGAGCCAGGTTACGCATGTTGTCCATCATTTGTTCGTTTTGCTCGTAGTAAGCAATCACTTCAGATGGGTCTTCGTATGCAGTCGCCATCTCTTCGATTAGCGCTTTTACTTTTTCTTCGTCAGCTTTAAGCTCTTTCGCTTTAATCACTTCACCTAATAATAGACCAACAACAACGCGACGTTTTGCTTGTTCTTCAAATAGTTCACGTGGAAGTTGTGCTGCAGCTTCAACGTTGCCACCGAAGCGTTGTGCCGCTTGACGACGTAGAACTTCAACTTCTTGATCGATTAGTGGAGAAGGAACATCGATTTCGTTTTCTTTTACAAGACCTTCAATCGCTTGTTCTTTGATGTTTGCTTTAATCGCTTGTTTAAGTTCGCGTTCCATGTTTTTACGAACTTCAGCTTTAAGAGCTTCAACACCGCCTTCTTGAACACCAAATTTAGCAACAAATTCGTCAGTCAGTTCTGGAAGCTCTTGAGCTTCTACTTTATGAACTTTGATAGCGAATTTCGCTGCTTTACCTTTTAGGTTTTCAGCGTGGTAATCTTCTGGGAAGTTTACTTCGATGTCGAATTCCATTCCTTTAGTTTTGCCAGCAATGCCGTCTTCAAAACCAGGAATCATACGACCAGAACCCATTTCTAGAGGGAAGTTTTCAGCTTTACCGCCTTCAAACTCTTCACCGTCAATAGAGCCTAGGAAATCGATAGTTACGCGTTTGCCTTCGCCAGCAGCTTCATCAACTTCAGTCCAAGTTGCTTGCTGTTTACGAAGAGTTTCTAGCATTTCTTCAACGTCAGCATCTGTCACGTCTGCTGTTGGTTTTTCTACAGCAATGTTTTCTAAACCTTTTAGCTCAACTTCAGGGTAAACTTCGAAAGTTGCTGTAAATACAACGTCTTTACCTTCTTCAGTTTCAACAGGTGCGAAAGTTGGTGCGCCAGCTGGATTGATTTTTTCTTTAACAATCGCTTCGATGAAATGACGTTGCATTACTTCGCCTAGAACGTCTTGACGAACGGATTGGCCGTACATTTTAGCAACCATTTTCAAAGGCACTTTGCCTTTACGGAAACCATCGAAACGACGGTTTTTCGCGATGTTGCGGAGTTCAGCTGTCACTGCATCTTCAACGTTTGCAGCAGGAACAGTAATGTTAAGACGGCGTTGTAGGCCTTCTAGCGTTTCAACAGTAACTTGCATTATATTTAAACCTCAAAACTTGCTCAGTTTGCTGAGCATCATGAGCCAAAATTCTCTTTTGACTGCATCCATGTTATGTGCCCAATGTGAGCACTTAATGTATAAATTGAGCGTAGATGTACGATTTTTGAAAAAACATACATCGGACTAATGAGTGATATCTTTACGTGCTACATTCAAATAGAACGTAACAAAGGTATCTCCGATTAGTCTCAGGACAAAAATTATAGACGCGACATTCTAACGACCTCAGCTTTTCCTGTCGAGCATCTGCCGACATTGAGCCTTGTTATGTCCTAAAAACCCAACCAAGTGCTAAAAAAAGCACCAACGTCACATGGCATGGTTTCAAAAATGGGGTCTACAAAACGATTTTCAAGGGATTTGGTGCTTTTTTTTACCAGAATGAACAAAAAGCGATCTCCTTCAAGAGTGTGAACACCAAATGTCGCTTTCTTCTCTCACTCACCACTAATTTCTTATAAGATTGTTCCTAAGAGTAAATACATTCTCACTGAAACAGCAGCTTGACGTTACTTGGGTATCTATCCGTGTTTATTATTGAGTAAACTATGCAGCCACTTCGTCGTTTCCATCTTTGGTTTATCCTTCTCTACCTTTTAGTATTAACGTTAGGGTGTCATTGGGTCTGGCAATATAGCTATCACTCATTACTCAACGAACATCAAGCCCAGTTAGAGCGATTTTCCGGGCATATTGCTGCCAAACTCGATAAATATGCCAACATTCCTCGATTGCTATCAAAAGATCGAGAATTGATTGATGCACTGAAAACCCCGCGAAATACCGCACAAATTGAAGTCACTAACCGCTATCTCGCTCAAGTTAATGAGGTGATTCAAGCATCAGACACCTATTTACTGAATGTATCAGGTACGACTATTGCCGCCAGTAACTGGGCATCTGAACACAGTTTTATCGGGCGTAACTTCGCCTGGCGTCCTTACTTTAAACAAGCGATTCAAGGAAAACGCAGCCAATACTTCGCATTAGGTTCTACGTCTGGTCAACGTGGTTACTATTACGCTTATCCTGTTATTTATGCTGCAGAAACCATCGGGGCTGTGGTAGTAAAAATGGATCTCAACAGTATTGAGGAAAATTGGCAAAGCCAAGACAGTTACTTTGTAGCTACCGATGATAACAATGTCATTTTTATGTCGAGCCAACCCCAGTGGTTATTTCGCAGTGTGAGCCATTTAAATGAGACTGAATTGGATCGCATTCGCCGCAGCAGGCAGTATTTAGATAAAGACATCCCATCACTTGGTTTTAAGACCAATACCATTCACTCACCAGCTGAATGGGAGAACCCACAGCAAGGTTGGTTACAAGGTGATATGATTGTCACGACTAGACCCATCCCAGAACTTGACCTTAATATCCGCGTTCTTTCCCCCAAAATAGATGTGTTTTGGAATACCTTTGGCTTTGGGTTAGTTCTTACAATGCTTTTTGCCATTATCTATCTAGCCACGCTACTCGTGAGAAACCGTAGCGCTAAACAGCGCCAAATCGAACATATCCAGCAGGAAGCGAAACAAAAATTGGAATTTTTAGTCATGGAACGAACGGCAGAGCTGCATAGTGAAATCGACGAAAGAATTAAAACCGAGCAGGCGTTACGCCAGGCTCAAGATGAACTAATTCAAACAGCTAAGTTGGCGATGCTTGGTCAGATGTCTGCCAGTATTAGCCACGAGCTGAATAACCCCCTTGCAGCCATTCGCAGTTTCGCTGATAACGCACGGCGATTTTTGCATAGGGGCTCCACCGACCGAGTGGATGACAACTTAACTCGAATTTCCTCCTTAACTGAACGAATGGCGAAAATCAGTGAGCAGCTAAAATTATTTGCTCGCAGAAGTGATTCTCATGAAACCGTAGAAGCACAATTGTTTCCTATAGTGCTTTCAGCAAAAGAACTCATTCAGCAACAATTTAAAAACAACGCAGTTTCTCTGATCATCACCCCACCGCAATCGCCGATAAATGTCCAAGTTAACCCTATTCAGTTAGAGCAGGTATTGATAAATTTATTGACCAACGCTCAGCAGGCTCTCAACACACAAAGTGACAAAAAAGTGATGGTTTCCTTTGCTCTACAGCAAGATACAGTTGAAGTGTATGTTGACGATAATGGTCCTGGCGTTAGCCAAGAACAACAACCTCACCTATTTGATCCTTTTTACACGACTAAACAAAATGGGCTTGGCTTAGGGCTCTCTATCTCTTACCAGATCATTAAAGGTTTCGATGGTCGATTACTGATTGAGGATTCTCCCTTCGGAGGTGCGCGTTTTATCATCTGTTTACCCTGTGTTTTATCGCAACCATCAACACCACCAGATTCAAATCTAAGGACAGCCGATGTGTGATGTATTTTTTATTGATGATGAGCAGGATTTGCGTACTGCCATAGAGCAGAGCTTTGAACTGGCAGACATCAATGCACGATTCTTTTCCTGTGCAGAGGATGCACTGCTGGCGATTCAAAAAGAGGGGTTACCTACGGTGATCATCAGTGACATCTGCTTACCCGGTTTAAGTGGGCAAAATTTACTGACCACCATTCACCACCAAGACCCCAACTTGCCCGTTGTGTTAATCACCGGTCACGGTGATATATCGATGGCCGTACAGGCTATGCATGATGGTGCTTACGATTTTATCGAGAAGCCATTTTCTCCTGAGCACTTAATCGAAACGACAACCCGAGCGATTGAAAAGCGGCAACTGACGACTGAAAATGAACGTTTAAAACGCAGTCTAAAAGCAAGCCAAACACTCGGCCCACGTATCATCGGCGAAACTGCAAGCATCCAACAATTACGCGATACAATTTCTCATGTTGCTGATACCAATGCCGATATTCTGCTGTTTGGTGAAACAGGAACAGGTAAAGAGTTAGTTGCCCGCTCTCTTCATGAGCAAAGTTCACGAAGGGAAAATAACTTTGTCGCGGTTAACTGCGGTGCCGTACCCGAAAATTTGATTGAGAGTGAACTTTATGGGCACGAAAAAGGTGCCTTCACTGGCGCTGAAACCAAACGTATTGGTAAATTTGAACATGCGCAAGGTGGGACTCTTTTTCTAGATGAAATTGAGTCCATGCCCATGCAAGCTCAGATTCGCTTGTTAAGGGTTTTGCAAGAAAGGGTTATCGAACGCGTGGGTTCTAACGAATTGCTGCCACTTGATATTCGGGTTATTGCAGCAACCAAGATCGATCTTAAACAAGCGTCAGAGGACGGAAAGTTTCGTCAAGACCTCTATTACCGATTGAACATCGTTACCCTTGATATTCCGCCACTACGAGAGCGTAAAGACGATATCCCGGCCCTATTCCATCACTTTTTACTCGTGGCAGCCGCTCGTTACGGTAAAGCAGCCCAATCGATTGATCGTCAAGCTCTACAAACGCTACTCAATCATGCATGGCCTGGTAATGTTCGCGAACTGCGTAACGCTGCCGAGCGCTATGTATTATTAGGTAAAATGATTCAGTTAGGTGAAGCACCACTATCTTCTCCAGTCAGTACCAACTTAGTTGATCAAGTCGCGGAATTTGAAAAATCAGTCATCGAACAAGCTTTACTTGAGACTGGAGGTAGTATCAAAGAGACCATGGAAAGACTTGGGGTCGCACGTAAAACTTTATATGACAAAATGCAGCGTTATCGCCTAGATAAAGAGATGTTTAAAGAAAATTAACCATCTTGAAGTCATAAAATAAGGCCTCGCATCGCGAGGCCTTATGAGTGAAATATTCCAACTATTTAGTAATAATCTCTGGCCCCATCAACATAGTCGGTAGCCACGTCGATACCGCAGGTACATAAGTCACAATAATTAAGAATAGGAACATAATCGCCACCCATGGCAAGGCTGCCTTCACTACCCTCATCATCGACATTTTAGCAACACCAGCCGTCACGAAGAGGTTGAGTCCTACTGGGGGCGTTATCATGCCAATTTCCATGTTCACCACCATAATAATACCAAGGTGAATTGGGTCGATTCCCAGAGCAATCGCAATTGGGAATACCAATGGCGCGACAATGATCAATAGACCCGAAGGCTCCATAAACTGACCACCAATCAGCAATAACACGTTGACAGCAATCAAGAATGTTATCGGACCTAGTCCTGCGTCCAAAATTGATTCAGTGATCATTTGCGGTACGCGTTCTTCGGTCAATACATGCTTAAGAATCAGTGCATTAGCAATAATAAACAGCAGCATGATGGTTAATTTACCCGCATCAAACAACGTTTTCTGCGTATCTTTGTGCACCAGTGACTGCACTGCTTTGACGACCATAGGCTTAGTATTGCTCTTATCTGCAAACGGCCCCATGTCTTTATAGATAAAATTAGCAATCAAAAACGAATAAACGGCAGCTACCGCAGCAGCTTCTGTTGGGGTGAATATACCGCCATAAATCCCACCAAGAATAATAACAACGAGTAATAACCCCCAGCTTGCATCTTTAGCAGCTTGAAATGCTTCTCCCCAACCAACGAAAGGTTGTTTCGGTAAATTTTTTACCCGAGCAGTAATATAGATTGCTACCATCAGCATCAACCCAGCCAATAGACCAGGAATAACACCGCCCAAAAACATGCGCCCTACTGAAACATCAGTCGCGGCTGAATACACCACCATCACGATAGAAGGTGGAATCAGAATACCGAGTGTTCCCGCATTACAAATGACCCCAGCCGCAAATTCTTTGGTGTAACCATTTTTGACCATGCCTGCAATAACAATGCTGCCAATAGCAACGACTGTTGCAGGTGACGACCCCGATAGAGCTGCAAACATCATACACGCCACAACAGATGCCATTGCTAACCCACCAGGGAACCATCCCACCATTGCGATAGCAAATCGGATAATACGTTTTGCCACCCCTCCAGTAGACATAAAACTGGATGCCAAAATAAAGAACGGAATGGCAAGTAAGGTGTAGTGGCCTTCAAATGCGTTAAACAGGCTTTGAGCCACTGAAGCTAACGAGGTGTCAGAATGCCAAAGTAAAAACAGAACACTAGATAAACCAAGTGAAATAGCGATCGGCACACCGATAAGCATAAAGCCGATGACCATTAAAAATAAGATCAAAATTGTCATGACTTACTTCTCCTTACCTGTTTTTTGTTGCTCTGCTTGCGGCACTGGCATCGCCTCTTCAGCCTCTGCAAGATCTTGTTTGAGGGATTCAAGATCCTCTTCAGCTTCATGGCCAGCAATCATACGATCCAACTGTCCAGTTAAAATTTGCCAAGCAATTTGAGCAAAACGCAAAGTCAGTAATGCCATACCAATTGGTAATGCCATATACGGGATAAAACGCGGCATTTTTTCATACATCTCACCTTCGTTGAGCCACTCAGCAAGAAACTGCAACATCTCAGGCATCGGAACATCATCGGTTTCATACCATGCCCTCTCAGTTGCAAATGGATACCAATAGTTCCAAGCACCGATCAGCAGTAAGATAGAAAAAGCAAGGCAACTGGCGACAGCCAGCAAAGCAAGTAATTTACGCATTGGTGGTGGTGCAATGTTGATAACAACATCTACGCCAATATGAAAATGCTTTTTCACCCCATATGAGGCGCCAACAAGCACCATCCACGCGAACATAAATACGGTCAGTTCTAATGCCCAGAGAATGTTATCGTTAAACAGGTAACGCATGAGAACATTGATAAAGGTAAGTAAGGTCATCGCCCCGAGAAAAAAGGCAATCAAGGTCTCTTCGATTTTATCTGTAAAATCGCCGACTTTGTTGAAGAAAGACTTTTCCATAAGATACATCGCTCTATTAATCGTTGTTATCAATGGCCTTCCCTTAACGAAAGGCCACGAGCTCAGCAGGTTATTTCTGATTAGAATCTAACGCTGCATTGATAAGATCAGAGCCAATATTCTTTTCAAATTTCTTCCATACAGGTTTCAGCGCATCCACCCATTGTTGCCGTTGCTCTGGGGTCAATTCACGAACTACACCCCCCGCATCAATCACATATTGACGGTTCATTTTTTCCACTTTATTGGATTCAGCGTTACGTGTTGCAGTCACTTCCGCGATGATTTGTGCTAACTGATCACGAACATCATTCGGCAATTTGCTCCACCACTTACTAGACGTCACTACTAAGTAATCGAGAATGCCGTGATTGGTTTCAGTAACGCCATCTTGAACTTCAAAAAATTTCTTACCGTAGATGTTCGACCAGGTGTTTTCTTGACCATCAATCACTTTCGTTTGCAATCCTCCATACACTTCAGCAAACGACATTTTTTGAGGATTAGCACCAAGCTGTTCAAACTGAGCAACAAGAACATCAGAAGCTTGTACACGGAATTTCAATCCCTTAGCATCACTAGGTACAATAAGTGGTTTATTGGCCGACATTTGTTTCATACCGTTATGCCAGAAAGCAAGCCCTTGAATACCACGACGCTTCATCGCGTTCTTCAGTTTTTCTCCAGACTCAGAGTTTTGAAAACGATCTACTGCGTCTACATCATCAAAAAGGAAAGGGAGATCGAAAATACGGAACTTTTTGGTGAATTTTTCAAACTTGGATAACGAAGGTGCTGCCATCTGCACATCACCATTGAGCATTGCTTCAAGCACTTTGTCATCATCATAAAGAGTGGAGTTAGGGAAAACCTGCATGCAAGCTTTACCATTCATTTCTTCATTAACGCGTTTTTCCAACAGCGAAGCAGCAATGCCTTTAGGATGCTTATCCGTGTTAGTCACATGGCTAAATTTGATAACGATTTCACCGGGATCACATTTAGCTAGCGCAGAAAAACTTGTAGCAGCAAGGATGGAGGCAGTCAGTAGGGTCATTGGTTTTAGCATTATTATTCTCCTTAATAGTGTTATCAGCCCAGCATTTAATGCAGGTTGACTACCTATTGAGGAGCAAATACCAAGCCAATATGAAACAATTTATTAACAATAATTTCATTTCAATAACTTAGAAAAAGATCTCTATTTTTTGTTCAAAAAATCATCACGTTGTAATTCACAGTTTTTTTCAAAATGGGTGGGAAATGACCCACGAAAATTACGCGTTTGTGTCATTTCCCGCCATTTTCTACCTATTAAGAGGAACAGCTGATCTCCAAATGCTTGCCCCATTCTGGAGGAAGTTTTGCCAAATCTTCATTATTCGGATGCTCATCAAACGGCTTGGCAAGCACGCTCATTAATTGCTCAATTTGGCTATAATCGTCCTGCTCTGCTTGCTCTATTGCTTGCTGAGCTAAATAGTTACGCAGTATGAATTTAGGATTCACTTGCCGCATTTTTTCACAACGCAGAAACGCGCTCACTGGTTCTCCCTTGACGCGTTCAGAATCACAACGCTCTTGATAAAGGGTCATCCACTGTTTGGCTTGATCACGGTTGAGCACAAGGTCAATGACAGGTTGTTCTCCATCCCGATCCAGGCAAGACAACTGACGAAGAAAACGGGTGTAATCCGTATGATTTGCGGTGAGCATAGTAAAGAGTTCATCAAACAGTTCGCTATCCCCTTTCTCACGAGTCCACAACCCTAATTTTGCGCGCATTAAACGGCTATATTCTTCATTAAGTTCCGTCTCAAATAGCCCTAACGTAGCTTCAAGATCATCGCGCTGAATAAGTGGTGATAACGCATGAGCCAAAGCGGATAAATTCCACAAAGCAATCCGTGGTTGACGATCAAACCGGTAGCGCCCCTGATAATCAGAATGGTTGCAGATAAAGGTCGGGTCATAATCATCTAAAAAACCATAAGGACCATAATCAAAGGTTTGGCCTAGGATGGACATGTTGTCAGTATTCATTACGCCATGAGCAAAACCAACGGCTTGCCAATGAGCAACCATATGAGCAGTTCGAGTCACAATCTCTTGGAACATAGCCACATAAGGCAACTCAGCGGTTTGACATTCCGGGTAATACCACTCAATAACCTTATCTGCGAGAAGTCTCAATTCAGCGATTTGATTGCTATAAAACAAATATTCAAAATGCCCAAAACGGATATGTGTATTCGCTAAACGTACCAGCATCGCTCCGGTTTCTACCGTTTCTCGATAAACGGGTGTATCGCTATCTATCATGGCTAATGCTCGGGTTGTTGGAATCCCTAAGCCAGCCATGGCTTCACTACACAAGTATTCACGGATTGTTGAGCGTAAAACTGCTCGGCCATCACCCATTCGAGAGTAAGGAGTCAATCCTGCGCCTTTAAGGTGGATATCAAACACTTCCCCTGCGAGCGTCGTCATCTCTGCTAGCAACAGTCCACGCCCATCACCAAGATCGGGATTGTAAACACCAAACTGATGACCGGTATATTTCATGGCGAGAGGATCAAAATGGCCTGGAATCTCTAACCCAGACAAAGTTTGGAGAAGCTCTTCATTTGGTGTGGTTGGCAAACCAAATTGCACAGCCAATTTACTATTCCACGCAACCCATTTGACGTTATCTAATGGTTGAGGCATGACTCGGGTATAAAACAGTGAAGGTAGCTGGCTAAAACGATGCGTTACGTTAACCGAATCCCAAATAGACATAATCACACTCTTCGTTAAGTGATTGACAACAGTTAGCCAAACGGTAGCAAATACTTGACTAAATAACTAGGTCTTTACATAAGAAGAGTCGTGCTTAATGTGCCATAGTTACAGCAGCAATTTATCACCCTGAGTGTTACTCAGGAGCGATTACACAAGGAAACTGTCATGCTATCGATGTTTGATATTTTTAAAATTGGTGTCGGCCCTTCCAGCTCTCATACCAACGGCCCAATGCTGGCAGCGGCACGATTTTCACAGCAACTTCCAACCAATATGAACGTCCATCAGATCACAGTGGATCTCTACGGATCCTTATCACTGACAGGAAAAGGACATCACACCGATCGCGCTATCATTGTGGGTCTACATGGGCAACAGCCTGATACCATGGATGGCGACTTAGCAAAGAACCAATGGCAACACGTTATCCAGCACCATAGGCTGACACTGCCCAACCAACACACCATCGCATTTAACCCTCAACAAGATATTATTTTTCACCCTACTCGGCTGTCCCATCATGAAAACGGCTTAACTATTACCGCCAGTGATGCAAAGAATCAACCTATTGCAAAACAGACTTATTATTCGATTGGCGGTGGCTTTATCGACTCAGAGCAAGAACTGCTCTCTCCTACACCGATGCTCTCTAACCCAGTCCCCTATCCTTTCACCAGTGCGCATGAATTACTTAAATTGGCAGAGTTAAATGGTTTAAGCCTCAGTGGGTTGGTCCTACGTAACGAGTTAACCCTACGTGATATGGCTGAAATTGACCAAAAAGTGGATCTTATTTGGCAGGTGATGCAGCAATGTATGGAAAAAGGATTTAATCAAGAAGGCGTGCTTGAGGGAGGGCTTAGCGTGACTCGACGTGCTCCTGCACTACTAAAAAAACTTGAGGCCAATATCACAATCGAAAATGATCCAATGGCGATATTAGATTGGGTTAACCTATTTGCCTTTGCAGTCAGTGAAGAAAATGCCGCTGGCGGTCAGGTAGTCACCTCGCCAACCAATGGTGCTGCAGGAGTCATACCCGCTGTATTGATGTATTTCAACAAATTCGTCCACCAGCTCGACACCAAACAGATGCGCGATTTTCTTGCTGTTGCCGGAGCTATTGGCATGCTTTACAAAACCAATGCATCCATTTCCGGTGCGGAAGTAGGTTGCCAAGGTGAAATTGGCGTCTCTTCGTCAATGGCAGCCGCGGGACTCACGTCTTTGTGGGGAGGCAGTAATGAACAGATATGCATGGCTGCTGAGATAGCGATGGAGCACTCTTTAGGCATGACCTGTGATCCGATTGGCGGTCTAGTTCAAGTTCCCTGCATAGAGCGCAATGCTATGGGTGCGATGAAAGCGATTAATGCTTCTCGAATGGCATTAAAACGAACCAGCAAATGTTTGATCTCACTAGATAAGGTTATCGATACCATGTACCAAACCGGCAAAGATATGCATGAAAAATACCGTGAGACGTCACTCGGTGGTTTGGCATTGATTCACCTTGCACCACCGTGTGAATAGTGGTCACTTCGTCGCCAAATAGGCAAGCAGTTGATTATTATCGTCAATAAACAGTGAATCCTAGTAATTCCCCTTGAATTGATGAAACAAGATGTTCAATATGAAAACGGATTAGCAACAGAGGATTAGGATTTATGAGGAATCCAACACCACGTCTAACACTGCGTGTGATTGAGAAGAGTGATTATCCACAACTTGCCGAACTTATGGACTTAGTTTTTCCAGACGTGGGTGGCGCATGGCCAAGAATGACCATTATGGACTTAATTCATCAATTCCCTGATGGCCAAGTTTGTATTGAAGATAATGGACAAATTATAGGTGCAGCACTGACGATAAAAGTCGATTACAACCGGATGTCTCTACCTCATGTGTATACCGATATCGTTGATGAACATAATGTCATTCAACATAAACGCCATGGTGATGCACTATACGGTTTGGATGTGTTTGTTCACCCAGACTACCGTGGCTTACGTTTAGGCCGACGCCTTTATGAAGCTCGCAAAGAAATCTGCCGCAGCAATAACTTAAAAGCGATATTAGCTGGAGGAAGAATACCAAGATATAAAGATTATGCCGACGAGCTTAGTGTTTCAGAATACATTGAAAAGGTGAAACGAAAAGAAATCTACGACCATATCCTCTCCTTCCAACTCTCCAACGATTTTGATGTTAAACGTGTCATGCGACACTATCTCCCAGAAGATGACAGCTCCCGCGGTTATGCCACCCTACTTGAATGGGATAATATTTTTTACGAAGAAGACGTTGCATCGATTCACGATGTTGAAAAAACGTTAATTCGTATTGGTATCATTCAATGGCAAATGCGTGCTGTTGTTGGTGTTCAAGATCTCATGGAACAGGCTGAATTTTTTGTGCGCTCCCTTTCCGGATATAAAGCAGACTTTGCCCTCTTCCCTGAGTTTTTTAACGCACCTCTAATGGGATTGAAACACGATCAAAGCTCGGTTGAAGCGATTCGTTTTCTCGCCTCATTTAGTGAGCAAATTAAGCAGCGCTTTGCTGAACTTGCCGTGTCTTACAACATCAATATTATTGCCGGTAGTATGCCGGTAGAAGAAGATGGACGCTTATATAATATTTCGTACTTGCTCCATCGCGATGGTTCAGTCGATGAACAGCGTAAAATTCATATCACGCCACACGAGCAAAAAGATTGGGTTATTGATGGTGGTAACGAAGTCAAAGTGTTCGAAACCGATGCGGGTCGCGTTGGGATACTGATTTGTTATGACAGTGAATTCCCTGAACTCGGCCGGATGATGTCAGAAAAAGACGCCCAGATTCTATTCGTTCCATTTTGGACCGATACTAAAAATGGCTATCAGCGCGTTCGTTTGTGTGCTCAGGCCAGAGCAATAGAAAATGAATGTTATGTCGCAATTGGCGGCAGTGTTGGTAACTTACCTCGTGTAGACAATGTCGATATTCAATATGCACAGTCTGCGGTATTTTCACCTTCGGACATTTTCTTCCCTCACGATGCCACCATCACTGAGGCAAGCCCAAATACCGAAATGATTATTTTCGCGGATGTTGATTTAGACAAACTCAAAGAACTTAATACCGAAGGTTCGGTGACTAACTTGCGTCATCGCCGCTTAGATCTCTATGGTAATTTTACTAAACCGCAGCATACAGAAAAATAATCATTAGACTTTCCGTCGCACGCCAGCCTTGCACATTATTACAGCCTCTATACATTAAAATGAGGCTGTACTTCTCATATTTAGATGTTTAATCCTACTACCCACATTATTTTAGCTATCACTAATTATGAACAAGCCTGTTAAACCCCTATAGATAAAATAAAAAACAATCTATCTTTCAAACAATTAAATAACAGTATTATTTTTACATCTCATTAATGAGTGATTTAATCGTGTGCTCACCAGCCCCAATTTAATAAACACATCAATAAAACTGACTATACTTTTCCAACATCTAATAGAGTCAAATCAAGGGTAATATAGATATGATGTTTTGCCATTCACTAAAGCGCGGGGCTTTGTTTATTTCCATCATTGCATTGTTTATTGGTCACGCTCAAGCTCAAGAGGATACAGTACTCACGGTATCGGGAGATAACCAAGAGGTCAGTTATACCATGGAACAACTAGAGAACATGGCTCAGGATACTATTACAACTGAAACACCGTGGACCAAAGGAAACACTCAATTCACTGGTATTACACTGAAAAAATTGCTCGAACAATCAGGAATCGAAAACGAAAATATCAAAGTTGGGGCAATCAATAACTATTGGGCCAATATCCCCTATCAAGATATCCCGACTTACGACCCTATTTTGGCATTTAAAATGAATGGTAAAAGTATGAGTGTGCGCGACAAAGGACCATTATGGGTGATTTACCCTCTCTCACAGACTAACCAATTGACCAGCGAATTATTGCATAGTCGGATGGTTTGGCAGGTCAATCGTATCGAAGTGCTTCACTAACCAAACGTTAGGCTCCTATCTGATATGAACAAAAGTTTCCTCTGGTATGTGGTTGTCATCTTCGCACTGTTTGTGTTTACGATGATGACGTTATTTAAGTTTAATAACACCTATAACATGCTAACGAAAAACACTCAGCTTTCCGCTTGGTCACTGACTCAAATGGAGGTTGAGACGATAGAGCTAGACCATCAAATTGATGTGTATTTACTTGATCAAACAGCCTCTAAGAAACCACTTAATTTAAAATTTGACGTTTTGTGGAGTCGTTATAAAACCTTTCTGACCAGTGATGAAATGGCTGCAGTCAGGAATCAATATGATAGCAACGCAACGGTTCATCAAGCATTCGCTATCTTGAAAAAACATGAGAAAGCCGTTGTCGAAGGGGATCGCATTGGTATCGGAAAATTGAAAAACGATCTCGCTCAGATTCTACCCAAAATAAGAAATTTGATGATTGTGAACTTCACTGGCCAACAATCCATCGAGCACCGCCAGATCATTCAAGATACCCGCATTCAAATATATTGCGACATGGCTTTTATTTTTGTGGTGCTCACCTATCTCACTATTCGTCACTATAAATACAACACCTACCAGCAAAAAATGGCCTGGGATGACGCACTGACTGAGTTAAAGAACCGTAACTACCTATTTCAGCTGATCAAACGTTTTAAAAAATCTCAAACACCATCCACACTGGTCTTATTTGATATCAATGGATTTAAAGATCTTAATGACACCTTTGGCTACCCTTTTGGCGATCGAGTATTGAGAACCGTCTCTCAAGCTTTAGGTGAACTTTGCACAACCCCAAATATGTATTGCGCTCGCGTTGGAGGAGATGAATTTGCAATATTGATTGTGAAAAACCAAGTCAATACGAAAGCAATGATCAAAGAGCTAGAAATAGAACTGACCAAAGTGCTAATGACCATAGACCCAACAAAAAAAACATCGCTCTCGTTTGGCGTTGCGTCTTCTCACGCCATGGAAGATGCTTACCAATATGTTAAACGTTCGGCCAATTTATTTAATAACGCTGATTTAGCATTGAACATTGCAAAACGCCAACCCACGTTACATCCTTCTATTGTTTTCTACAGTCAACGTATTGAGTTGGAACATCGCAAAAAACGCCAGCTCACTAGCGAGCTTGCTAAACTCATTGAAAATAAGCGCCAAGATGAACTGTATATGTGCTTCCAACCAATCATTGCACGTCATGCACCTAAATTAGGTTGTGAAGCGCTACTGCGCTGGAATCATCCAACCTACGGATTCATTGATCCACAGTATATTATTCAAATTGCAGAAGAAGCCGGCGTAGCGAAACGATTGGGCCACTGGATCATGCAACAAGTCTATTTGGCTCTGACTCAAGAATGGGCCGAGTTTAGTCACCGTATTGAAGTGTCAATTAACCTCTCAGACTCACTGTTTGATGAAGATCTTCCCCAAGTGTTATCCAAAATTTTCGCTTCAAAAGATAATTACCTTGAATCGATAGTACTAGAAATCACTGAAACAATGACCTTAGATGAGATGGAACGTAGCTCGGCCATTATCAGAAAACTTGAACAACTCAATATTAGAATGTCGCTCGATGACTTTGGGACAGGGTGGTCGTCACTGTATAATTTGAACCACTTGCACTTTACTAAACTGAAAATCGACAAATCCTTTGTCTGTGATATCAACTCAAAACAGAATCAGGAGTATTTTGTGTCGGCGATTGTCACTTTATCGCATCAATTGGGAATTAAGGTAGTAGCAGAAGGAATCGAGCAGTTAAGTCAGCTCAACAAACTGATGGAGTTAGGTGTCGATGAGTATCAAGGCTATTACTTCTCAAAACCGATAACAAAGCAGAAATTTGCTAAATTCTGTGTGCAGTACTTTGATGTCAACTCGGTATCTGAAATTCACCATTTACACTGATCAATGACGTTCGAGAATCCATACCTACCTTAACCAATCATAATGCCAAGGAGCGCAGCACGCCTTGGCATTCTATACCCAAAGGGCGAGTTCTATTCGTTACATAGGTAGAACTATTTCGGTAGTTAATCCGCCATCATAACGCTGACACCTGTTGCTAGCGAGCGACGACGCAACCAAGTCATCACAGATTCAGGCCATTCAATCTCAGGCTGGCATACCCAACCACGTAGCAGAGAATAAATAACGGCTTCATCAATCAAAGTTGGTATGCCCTGTGACGGAAATAGCAATGACTCAACTCGTGCAATATGCTCAGAAACCTGCTCAGCAATCTCCTTAGAATCTGCAATTAAACGCTCGAAATTAAGCACATCGGTCTCTTTATTCTTTTGCCATATTTCACGGCTACTTAAGGTCAGAAACTCCCCTAAGCCAAGTGAAGACCAACGCGGGTAGCCGACTTTTTGCAGTAAAGGAAAGGCTTCTGTTTGCCAATTGGCGACGTCTTCGCTTAATGAAAGCTCAGGTGCTGCTGGAATACGTAAACTGAGAAAGTAATGAATAATATCCATACTCTCAGCCATCGCTTCACCATTTTCTTTTTGCAAAATTGGGACGGCTTTTTTTCCTACTAACCGAGTCGGTGTATCGACATCATCATAAGAAAGCACTTTTTCTTGAAAAGGGATTTGTAGTAACCCCGCGACATAGCGTACGCGTGCACAAAACGGACAATGTTCATAAATATAAAGCGTTAGCATAAAGATTCCATGATTGATTCTACTGGCGCTAGTATACACAAAACGATTAACAGCGGGTAAAAGAGCTATCGCGCTATTTTTATATTGCCAGCAATGATTGATCAGATTAATGTATAGCCGTCACCCCTGATCCCATCAGGGCTTCGTGACTTACTCACTTTCACTCTGATATGGATTTCTTGCATGAACACCGCAATATTGGGAATGTTTATTCCGACTTTTTTCTTCGTTTCAATTACCCCTGGTATGTGTATGACTCTCGCTCTCACGCTCGGCATGAGTATCGGTTATAAACGCACATTGTGGATGATGATTGGTGAAGTGATTGGGGTCGCTGTTGTTGCCATATCAGCAGTAGTAGGCATTGCTGCTGTCATGCTTAATTACCCATGGCTATTTACGGTATTTAAATGGGTTGGCGCAAGCTACTTAGCTTATCTTGGTATTCAAATGTGGTTATCAAAAGGCAAGCTGGCGATTAGCTTTGATGATCATGAACAGTTTGAAGGCAGTGACTGGGATTTGATTGTGCAAGGTTTTGTAACTGCCATTGCCAACCCTAAAGGTTGGGCATTTATGATCTCTTTATTGCCGCCTTTTATTGACCGCTCCATGAACTTAACGCCGCAGTTATCGTTTTTAGTCTCGATCATTATGCTATCCGAATTTATTTGTATGTCTCTTTATGCCACTGGGGGGAAAGGGTTACGTAAGGCTCTGGGCCAAGAAAAGAATATCCGCTTACTGAATCGCATTGCAGGAACCTTAATGATTGGCGTGGGTATTTGGCTATTTTGTAGTTAATTATGTCGACTTGCTTCCCAATGACCTCCGTTACAAAGAGATATAAAAAAAGAGCTCCGCAGAGCTCTTTTCATTTATTTAACGTCTACCACTTAGTATGCGTAAGCTTCTGATTTAGCAACTTGAACAGCACTTTGTAGCGGTCCTGGTAACGGGTTAGAGTCTTTCGTTGTCATCGTGATCTCATCGTCTGCCGTCATTGTGGCGCGCAGTAAGATATTATCTGAACTGTCCCCAACTTGAATGCGATATTTACCCGCATCCACATCCCAGCTGTCGGTGCTTTGCGTATAATGTGCAAACGAACGCGCATTAAGAGGAATAGTCACGGACTTACTTGCCCCAGCTTCTAGGTATATCTTGCTAAAACCTTTTAGCTCATGTTTCGGGCGGCTGACCGTTGGGTTAATTGGCTTAATATACAGTTCTGGAACCGCATAACCAGCACGGCTACCTGAGTTAGTGACCGTAAAGGTGACATACATTGTATCATCATCCAACACCTTGCTACTGCTCAACGCAATATCAGAAAAACTGAATGTGGTGTAAGACAAACCAAAACCAAATGGATACAGTGGCTTATGGCTTGATTTATCGTAGCCACGATAGCCAAGGAATAAACCTTCCGAATAAGTCATGGTTGTTTTCGCATCATCACCAACATAATCATCAGGATCAGAGTAAGAAGCATAACTAGGATTAAACTTAATTTTCTTATCCAGAGTGATAGGTAAACGACCTGAAGGGTTAACATCACCATATAAAATTTCAGCTAATGCTTGACCACCAAATTGACCACTGTACCAAGCATGCAAGATTGCAGCAGCGTTGTTTGCCCATGGCATCATGTTCATGCCACCACCACTATGCATAACAACAATCGTGTTTGGATTGGCTTTGATCACTTTATTCAACATGACTTTTTGCTGATCAGGTAAATCAAAGTATGGGTCCAATGTTTCGCCTTCATATTCATAGTTACGACCCACGACCGCAACCACGGCATCGTAATCAGATAGATCCGATGGTGGCGTTAACGAAGCCCAGCTAAATTGAAGCCCATTCATCCCACCAAGGTTAGATTGATAGTATTGCTCACGGCTGTATTCAATGCGGAAAGAATATAAACGACCCGCTTTCAAAGCAGATGTTTTTACGGTGACTGGCACAGCGTTAGGTTCATCAGACGCACGTGGTTCGCCATCACTTTCCATCATCAGGTTACCATTCATGTACAATTTAAATGGACCATCACCACGGATTTTGAAGACATGCTTACCACTGATCGTTGGACGGAACTTACCGCGTACTATGGCCGAGAACGAACCTTGAGTTGGCTCGAAATCACTAATTTCTCGAACGCCATCTTCTGCATCAGTAGGAACGGTTGAGCAATCAATTTGTTGATCGTTATCCTCATCGTCATCAGTACATGGGTTAACCACCGTGTTGGTCATCGCATTCCAATCAAAGTTTACTCCAAGCTCTTTACGAGTTAAGACAGGGTCACCTTCAAAATCGGTATTGTCATAGTATTCAACCGTTACCCCAACAGCACACTCGTCATCATCGCTGGTACAACTCGGTTGTTCAAACAAAGCAGTGCTTGGTGTGAGTGACATACTTTTAATGAAGGTGACGTTATCCGAATTGGTGTTCAGTTGTTGTAAACCGCTTAGTTCTGTTACGTAATCTGAATCAGGATCAGAATTTGCGGTACCAAATGGCGAACTCGGTGCTTTCTGCGCAGCGTTACCTATAACCGCAATGTTTGCTGATTTGCTAAGTGGCAAAATTTGACCGCTGTTACCGGACTCATTTTTCAGTAGCACAATGCCTTCACGAGCGGCATCCAATGCTGCTTCCTGACCGTATTCCGGATAATCAAGCGTATGCGCTTCGTAAGTCGATTCATCAAAACCATACCGAACTAGCGCACGCAAATTACGTTTTACTTTGTCATCAATAACATCTTGAGTTAACGCACCACTCGCCACATAAGGCGACAATTTATCTTCAGTAAATTTGAGACCAGAAGGCATATCTAGATCAGTGCCCGCCCAAGCGCCCTCAAATGCATTTTGAATCGAGTTGAAATCTGAAAGAACGAAGCCTTGATAGCCCCACTCACCTTTCACAATATCGGTAATGATATGGTGATTTTCACATGCATATTCGCCATTTACCTTGTTAAAGCCACACATCAGTGATGCGATATCCGAATTTTTAACCAAGGATTCAAACGGAACTAAGTACATTTCACGCAGTGCACGCTCACCCACTTCAATATCAACATTGTGGCGGTTCGCTTCTTGCTCATTGGCAATCAGGTGTTTGGCGCCAGCTTGTACCCCTTGCACTTGAATACCGTTGGTAATTGCCGGTGCCATTACCGCACATAAAAATGGGTCTTCACCACAAATGGATTCAGCTGCGCGGCCATTAAACGGAGTGCGATAGAGGTTCACGACTGGAGATAACATTTGTTCGCCACCAGCAGAGCGTGTTTCATACCCTAAAGCCATCCCCACTTGTTTGGCCCGGTTTATATCCCAAGTTGCAGCAAGTAGACTTTGAGAAGGATAACTAGCACCGAAGATAGTGCTATCGACATAAACGCCCATTGATGAGTCATAAGCGACGGTGCCGTCAATACCGAAACGATCAAGAGATGGGATCATGTGACCATCGTCGACACGAATAAAACTGTACTTTTCAGATTGCGACATGTTGTCGAGAATCGAACTAACGCGCGCTTCAACTTGTGACCAAGTCTTACCGTTATAATCTGCGTGTGCCATCCCTGGTAACGCAAGCAACCCTAGAGAAATTAGGGATCCGTATTGTTTTAATCTCATTATTAATTCACCACTAATTAGTCGCAGGCTTTACACTCAACGCATCATCATGTTTCTGCGCCGATTGTAATAAGTCTTTTTTAGGCCCATTTTTATCTTTATTAATGTATTCACTGGCATAAGTGATGTTGTCTTTTTGTTGTTCAAACTGAGCGCGTTCCTTTGCTACTTCGCCCTGTTGGGCATTCTGTGCTTGAGCCATACCTGTAGCAGCAAAGAGTAACGCCACACACACGCTTGACCATCGAAATGCTGATGTCGCCATGTCATAACCTCACTTTCATTTATATGTTTTGGAAAATACGAGAAACCTCACGGCCAACCAAAACTAGACCAGACCGTACGGTTATAAAACCACGTAAATTTGAAAGGAACAAGATGGAACTCCAGCGCGAAAATTAAGTCAAACAACTAGATCTTTTGGAATGTCATGGTTCTGAATACCATATGTATTACAACCATAATTTCATAGAGTTAGGTGGGAAAAGGTTGCCTTTTTTCGTGAAGTGAACACTTTGTGATTGACCACTAATGATGAATTTATAAACAATACACCCCCATTTTTTACACTAACCTGACTTTTTACTCACAAAAATCTTTCTTATAAAAATCATAAGTTTGGAATGTAGATCTAAAAACCCCACACCGTTCGGTATGGGGTTGCATATAAGAATTTCTCTACGATTGGAAACAGTTACACTGCCGCACCAAAGTCAGGGAAGCCATCAACCCATGCGATTGATTTCATACGGGTGTGGCGGTTTGGATCCCATAAAGGGTCCCCCTCAATCTCAGTATAATCACGGGCATGATAAACCAACACATCTTGCCCTTTCTCGTCTTTGGTAAAACAGCTATGACCCGGACCATAAACCTTTTCAGGCCAGTTAGTGCGGAATATTGGAGCTGGTGATTTCGTCCAGTTCACTGCATCGAGCAGATCAGCATTTTCATCAACCCACAGCATACCCATACAGTAATTCTCGTCAGTGGCACTCGCAGAATAGGTTAACCAAACTTTGCCATGACTATTAAGCAAATATGGGCCTTCATTCACCATAAATCCGCGAGTTTCCCATTCAAACTCAGGTTTCGACAGTAAGGTTCCTGGCAATTTAAGTTGGGTTGGCGTTTCCATCTCAGCGATGTATAAATTTGAGTTTCCAGCAATAGCAGGATCTTTTTGTGCCCAAATATAATAGTCTTTGCCTTGGTGATGAAATA
Organism: Vibrio eleionomae; assembly: GCF_009874545.1. Classification (NCBI taxonomy): domain Bacteria; kingdom Pseudomonadati; phylum Pseudomonadota; class Gammaproteobacteria; order Vibrionales; family Vibrionaceae; genus Vibrio; species Vibrio eleionomae. The sequence goes on from NZ_WEKT01000007.1 coordinate 133,709, forward strand.
CTGTTGCATCTAAACAAAATGCATCAATACCCGAATCCACCTGACCACAGAAGGTCCACTCTGGAGACATAGGATCCGCACTTAAATTCTCAATGGCGTACATTCTATGTTGGAATAGATCATCTTTAATTTCACGGCTGGGAGCCGCTGCAAAATAGATCATCCACCGCCCTTGCACATAATGAATTTCTGGAGCCCATACTAAGTCAGAATAAGCCCCTTCATCGGGTTTAGTCCAAGCCGTAATTATCGATTCAGGTTGCGCTAACCCAGTTAAGGTTTTAGCTCGGCGCAACTCAATCCTATCGTACTGTGGCACAGATGCCGTAAAGTAATAATAGCCATCGGTGTGCAAATAAACCTGCGGATCTGCGCGTTGTTCGATAACTGGATTCTCAAATTTCATCGAATATCCTTTTTATTTTAAAGCCACATGAGAAACGTGTGATGGTTCACCAGCAACATCTTCGCTGGATTCAGTTGGCATTTGCCCCATCATGTTGTGATAGTAATCATCAGTCACTTTGTACTTGAACATCAAAGCGCCCATGATGAAGTGGAAAACACCCGGAATAATCGTCAGCATTAAAGCAATACCGGTTAATGCCATAGAACTCTGTTCTTGGTTTGGTACATAGTCGAAGAACGTTAACAACCAGCCCACGATTGCACCCGCAATCCCCATACCAAATTTTTGTGCAAATGAAATACCACCGAAGGCTAAGCCAGCCACACGTTCTTTCGATTTATATTCACCATAATCGACAGCTTCAGCAATGGCAGACCAGAAAACAGGCGCATGTAAATCGACCACAAAACAGATTAGGAAATAGAAGATAAAGGCTAAGGCAACATCACCACGACCAACAACAAGATACATCAATGCACTTAATACCATCACTGTAATTTGGCTGTAGCGGAACAGTTTGATTTTACAAAAACGTTTAGTAATCCAAGTTGATGCAACCATCGCCAAAATAGCGGCGGTAACCCCTGTAGCAAGGAATGCAGAAATCATACTGGCATCGCCACCCAGATAATATTTTGCGTAGTAAGCCCCCACAGAACCGCGAATAACATAACCTACGGTACCCGTAATACATACTAACCACAAAATGCCCCACTGATCGTTAACCGCCAATAATTTGATTTGTTTCAGCAGAGGTTTCGTTTCTACTTCGTGCTCTACGCGTTCTTTTGTTGTGAAGAAACAGAATAGGAAGAGTAATGTGCCCATTAGCCCCATCAAACCCATCGCATATTTATAACCGGCCTGAACACCACCTTCACCCCAAGATGCTGCAAGAGTCGGAACAATAATGGTCACTAAGAAAGCGGCAATTTTAGCAAAGAACAATCGGTAGCCGTTTGCAGAGAGTCGTTCCTGAGGGTCATCAGTTAACACACTGATTAACGAAATATAAGGAATGGTTACCGCGGTAAACATAATGGTAACCAAAATATAGGTCGCGTAGGCATAAATTAGCTTTTCGTTATAAGCCAAATCGGGAGTACTAAACGTTAGGTAAACAGAAATGCCAAAAGGAATCGCAATAAACAAAAGGTATGGACGATAACGTCCCCAACGGGTAGTTACTTTATCGGTAATGATCCCCATCAAAGGATCGGTCACCGCATCGATAAGTCGCACTACGATAAATAGCATCGCCAGATCAGACGCTTTTATACCAAAAATATCTGTATAGAAAAAAGTAATGATGAGCATCATTGATGATATGACGACGTTAACCGCCATATCACCGGAGCCGAACCCAACTTTTTCAAGGACCGACAATTTATATTTGTACATAGGAGACCTCGTAGGAAAAACGCTGTTTTATTTTTTGTAACAGTAGTTTTAACTTTTAAGGCTCTTTTAACTGTTAAACGATTCTAACAAGAAAAAGTACAGCGAATTAATCCATATTTTCAGCCATTATATTAACGATCTTTATCACAAAACCGTTTGCTAAATAATAATCTACGCCAGTGATTAGTTCATTCTTTGACTCTATATCGCAAAAGTCTTCGCGTCATGCTGAGGATTTGTTTTTATTTTACCTACTAAAATAAATCAATAAAATCATACTAGTACAGGCTAATCATAAATAGAGAATAAAATAATTACTTAAATTATCAGATCTTTATCGTTTAACCCAACAATAGCTAATGATGTCAAATAGCAGTACTTACCCATCTATGCGGCAGAATAGATCAGATTAATCACCAAGAGATACTGATTGAATTCTAATTTAGGCATAGCAAATATCTCTATATATTTAACATTATGACTATTAAGACATTAACACAATATAAGAAGAGTTGGGTTGTGGCAGAGTAGAATAGTAAAAGCCCTCTAATTAGAGGGCCTTAGGTCAATGACATTTCATGCAACTAGATGGTAATAATACCAATTGAAAAAGCGAACACGAGCATAATTAGCCCTACAATCCACAAGCCTAAAAAGCTATACCGGATATGTTCTTTAAGTTCAATCTCTGCTAATCCGATACCAAGGAAAGTGGCCGGAACTAGCGGGCTAATCAATAAAGCGAGGTTTTTACCAACAAGCATCGCGATGGCCATTGTTAAACCAGGAATATGGTAGTTTTTACCCACTTCAATCGCGAGTGGCAGCAACCCATAGAAATACGAGTCAGTGCCTAACATCGTACCCAATGGGAAAGCCAAAACACCCATAATGATGTGCAAATACTGAGCGATAGAGGCCGGTATAATGTGCAATAAAGGCACAGCCATTGCTTCTAACATACCCGATTTACTTAATACCCCAACCATAATGCCGGCAGCAAGCATCACAGAAGAAACATCAATCGCTGCTGGCGCATGCGCCATAACACGCTCTTTTTGATCTTTCATATTTGGGTAGTTGAGCAATAAAGCCGCACAGCACCCAACCATGAACACAAAATACGTTGGGAAAATATCCACCACTAGCACGGCTAGCATAATAGCCAGAATACCTAAGTTAGCCCATGCCAAACGAGGACGTTTTAAACGAGTCACTTCTTCGTCTTCATCCGCAACTTGAACTTTATGCTCAGCGGTTTCAACCAATTGAACGTTACCTGCGCCATGGAATTTCTTCTCACGCAGCGCCATGACAACAGCAAGACCGAGAGTGGCAACAATTCCTGCGCCTTGCAGAGGCAGAAGAATATGCCACAAGTCACCTGCATCCATCTTTAAGACAATCGCTTCACGCATAACCGGGCCGCCCCATGGAAGTAAGTTCATCACCCCCATGCCGCATCCGACAATCATCAGTAACAAATGCGGACGAATATTCAATTTTTTGTAGATAGGTAACATAGCAGGAACGGTGACCAATACCGTGGTTACTGTAGCCCCATCTAAATGAGAAAAGATACCAATAATGGCAGTGGCTAATGCGACAGCAACAACATTAGTCCCCGCTTTACTGACGAGCTTATTTACCAATCCATCAAACATACCCGCATCGGACATCACGCCGAAGAAAGTAACAGAGAAGATAAATAGCACCGCCATCTTGCTGGTTTTTTGAATACCAAAATTGATAAAACCAACCACTTCATCGACAGAAAATCCAGCTGCAAATGCAGCAATGACAGGAATGGTGATGAATACTACGACAGGAAGGGTTTTACTCTTGAATAACAAAAATAAAATGGCAAAAAGCATTAAAAAGCCACAAGTCGCCAATAACATACATACCTCGTTAACATCCGTTGTTATAATTTTTGAATGGCGGAGAGGTTAACACTGAATTTTTATATTATTTTTTTCAATCAAACGGAAATGTGAAGTCAAACAATTAAAAAACGCCAAATGTTTAATTTTATAGGCAAATTGTTAATTAAATGCTAACAAATAGTTTAATTGTATGGTTTATTTTAGCTATTTGAAGTACAAAAATCCATCAAGAGTAATTCTCGCTCAGTGAGAAAAACAGATTTCAATTGGATTATTTTTATCGTTCGTTAATATTTCATTGATAAGCTCTATAGTCGATAATGCGAAGTTGCCGGTAAATTAAGACATCGTATCCTCTTAATCATCTCCTCAAAACCAGTGTCATTTCGACACCACCAAGATGAATAGTTATGAATGATAAATGAATAAGTGTAAAAACACCTGTAATCGTTCGTATGTGGCCTCGCAGTTTTATCTGCTTTTCAATGACTTTAACAATTTATCTTTATACAAGGAATCCGCAAGCCTAGTTTGATAAGCTCGCGGATGTTCACCACTATAAGATGTTATCGAGTACGATTAGTCGCGGTTAATCGAAGATCCCGCTTCTTCAGAGGCCAATTCGTTGATATAGGTTTTTGCCCGAGTTGAATGAAAACCAACTCCTAAAGTAACAACAGTAAATAGCACTAGCATCAACACCATAATCCAGCCTGATAGTGTAAATAGGAAGGTATAGCCCGTTGTGACTGCAATCATACCGTAAGCAATCGCCCCTAACCCATTACCGATATCTAACATGTTATAGAATGTCGCACTGGCAGCACTGCTTTTATCTTCAGCAACACGAGTCAAGATTTGAGTTTGGAATGCTGGGAACAACGCTCCTAAGCCAAAACCGTAGGCAATAGAGCAGAGAATGAATCCGAATTCACCACTGGTATGCGCAATACCAAAAAATGAGACGAGAAATAAAATGATGCCGGGGACAATAACAAATGCAGGCCCTTGCTTATCATAAATGCGTCCTGAAAATAAGCGGGCAATACAGACACAAACTGTTGAAACTAAGAAGAAATAGCCAGGGCTCCCAATATGGTTTTGTTTAGCAAAAATCGAAACAAAGTTTAAAACACTTCCATAGCCAATACCAAAGAGCAGAGTCAAAAACGCAGGGAAACGAGCACCTTTAACGGCAAACTGATCGATAATGGAAACTTTTTGTTTTGCCGTACGATCATTAAATTGATAGTGACGGCTAAAATGACAAAAATAGGTCCAAACTAAGGCTACAATTTGGCACGCTAACGCGAAATAAAACACATAGTCATACCCATAATCTAACGCCAACCATAATCCTACAGCGGGGGCGATCGCCATTGCGACTGTGGTCCCTAAACCAAAATATCCCATGCCTTCACCTTTACGTAGCTTAGGAATAATGGTCGCCGCTAATGTGGCATAGAAAGTCGTTGCGACGCCAAAGCCAACACCATGGAGGATGCGGATCGCAAGCACACCGTTGACACTTGAGATCATGGCATAGCCAAGCGCACAAATTAGAGAAATAACGATACCTAAAAACAAGCACCCCATCGTTCCAAGCCATTGTTTAATTACATCGGATAACAGTCGAATAATGATGGCTGAAAACACAAAGATCCCCGCAACTAAACCGACTTCAGTTGCAGAACCGCCCATCTGGGAAACATATAGCGGTAATACTGGTAACAATAAGTGAAATCCGGCAAAGAAAATGCCGTTAGTAATAATTAACGCGATGAAGTTGCCACTCCACAGCGAACTATCGCTTATATCTTGACGTTCTGACATAATTTTTCCTTGCTAATAATATAGCGGCAACACACAAGGCCCCCAACCATTTGATGGTTCGGGAGAAATTACGTTTAGGTCAGTGAATCTAAGCGCTTGTTGACGTCGCTAATCATAGCTAATTAACAGTGATAATTTCGATTATGACCAGAGACATAATGCAGAGGATGCATTTATCTGATCACCAACAGCTATGAGCTGTATAGAATGGACGTATGACGCTGACATCACACGGGCATTATCTGCGGCTCAAGTATAGTCATTAATACTTATGGCCAACACTATGTAACAGCACAGGTTACGTAGCGAAAACACTCAACCAAGCGCACTTTTAATAGGTTCATACTTTACTAAAAATGATCAAAGTGTGCTTGATCGAACAGTTTTATTATCAGAACAGATAGAATGAAGGTCAATTTTGATTTTTAGAGTATTCACTTCCAATAAAATTATAGAACCCCCCCTTCATATTCGAGTGGTTAATGGTAATCATCGCCACAGACCAATTCATGAGCAACTTTAATCATATTATCTAGCATCGGATTGACACAATCTTGGCGCCACACCAACTGTAAATCGAGCGGTAATGATTTGAGATCGACTACCTCAATGACCGTTAACCCTGCTGGACATTCATTGATTGTCGAGCTAGGAACAATCGTACACCCAACTCCTGATGCAACCACCGATAACATAGTGACGCTATCATTACCGGTTTCAACGATATTCGGCGTGAACCCACATTGATTAAAATAGCCGATTAAACGGTCATAATAATTGGGGCTATTTTCTCTATCAAACCAAACAAAATCATAATCTCTTATGTCCGCTAAACACTGCGGCGGATTTGAAGCAATCTCTGAACATACAGGCGCCACCAGCACCAAATGATCTTGATATATTTTCAAACGGCCAAATTCTTCTCCCTCTGGCGGAAATATTAAGATACCGAGATCCATATTTCCTTCGCGTAAAGCGTTAATTTGCGGGCCAGATAACATAGTGTTGAGTTTAAGCATGACCTTAGGATATCGGCGTCTAAATTCTTTTAATAATCCACTCAGCTCCTTAACCCACAATAACATCACAGTGACGCCCATCCTTAACTCTCCCTGCATCCCCTTTTCTGTTTTAATCGCGTTATGCTTCGCTTCTTCTAAACACGATAAAATTCGTTCAGCGTCTTGCAAAAACACTTTTCCAGCCGGAGTTAAGGTGACACCACGCGCCTGTCTTTCTAGCAGTCCGACCCCTACAGACTCCTCTAATGAGCGAATCTGCCGGGTCAAAGCGGGTTGAGCAATATGTATTTTCCGCGCTGCAGCAGAGAAAGATAATTCACGAGCGACAGCAATAAAGTACCGCAGTTGTCTGATTTCCATTTCTATATTCACTCCATCCCATACCAATTCGGTATGGATAACTAACTTATTTAATATTTTTCATCTTGGTAACAGGATGTAACACTCATAACAGGCGTTAATTATCCGCCCCATACCGTGTAAGGAAGCACGTGAAATTAGACAAGGAAAGGCATATGGACGCATTTTTTGCACAGCATCATGATCAACTGACCCAGCTAAGAAAAGAGTTTCATAAGAATCCCGAGCTTGGTTTTGAAGAGTTTAAAACTTCCCAGAAAGTCAAAGAGATACTCACAGAGCTCGACCTACCGTTTGTCGATAACATCGGAACAACGGGTATTGTTGCAACCGTCAATGGCAAGCAGCCTGATAACGGTCGCCGAATTGGCTTAAGAGCTGACATGGACGCGCTACCACTGCATGAAAAATCACCTCACGCTCATCGTTCAACCAATGAGGGATGCATGCATGCGTGTGGTCACGACGGCCATACGACTATTCTAATTGCAGTGGCCGAATATCTTGCACAACACCGTGATTTTTCCGGCACGATCTACCTTATTTTTCAACCCGCAGAAGAAGGCCGAGGCGGCGGTGACGCCATGGTAAAAGAAGGCTTATTCACACGCTTTCCGATGGATGAAGTGTATGGTTTACATAATTGGCCTTATATTCCCGCTGGAAAAATTGCGGTACTTGATGGACCCGCGATGGCTGCTGGCGATCGTCTATCAATCACGGTTAAAGGGTTAGGCGGACATGGTGGGGCGACCCCACATTTAACGGTTGATCCCATTCGTATTAGTGCTCAATTAGTTACTGCGTTACATTCGATTGTCAGCCGCGAAGTCTCGGCAATGGATCAAGCCGTCCTTAGTTTGTGTGCCATTCAATCGGGAGAATTAGAAGCCTTTAACGTGATTCCTGATACCGCGCAAGTCAACGGTACCGTCAGAACGTTTATCCCTGAGGTGCAAGATCTTATGGAAGCCGCGATCAAGCGTACCTGTGCTGGAATCGCACAAAGTTTTGGCGCCGAGATCACCGTCGATTACGAGCGGATCATCCCTGCCACCGTCAACGATCCGGCATGCGCTCAGTTTGTACGCGACACGATCATTGATGAGTTTGGTAAGCAAGCTCTTGATCTAAAGACAAAACCAACCCTAGGAGGGGAAGATTTTTCCTATATGCTCAATCAAGTACCGGGGGCTTATATTTTCTTAGGCAGCGGACGCCATGAGCATGACCATCCACTGCATAGCCCGCATTTCGACTTCAATGACGCGGTTATTCCAATCGGAGCCAAATTACTGGCATCAACGGCAATAAGAGCGGTTAATCGCCAAGACTAAACAACCTGTTGTTTCTACTGTTCATTCATATGGAGGGAACCATGAAGAACCGTAAATATCCTATGCATCCTGTCATGATGCTCTACTTTCTTATCTGCACATTAGCCATGATCTGGCCTGGAGCGACACTGGCTAATCGTATTGAACCGATGATCTTGGGCTTACCCTTTTACCTCTTTTGGTATTTGGCGTGGCTGATGGTGACCTTTATCGGCTTAGTTATTTGCTTTAGAACGGAGGAAGACGACGCATGAATGGATCTTCAATGTTAATCACAGCAATTACTGTGGCCTATTTGATCGTCATCTTATTGGTGGGAATTTCCGCTAAACGGGGACAAAAATCAACACTCGAAAATTACGTAGCCGGCGGACGTAATGTCGGCTTCATTGTTCTTTTCTTCATCTTTGGTGCTGAGTGTTTTTCTGCTTCTGCTTTTTTGGGAACGCCAGGTTGGGCCTACAGTAAAGGCATGCCTGTTTTATACATCATCGCCTATCTCACTTTGGGTATTGTCGTATGGTGGCTAATGGGGCCGATTATCGCTAAATCTGGCCGTAAGAAAGGCTTATTAACCCAAGCTGAGTTTTTTACTGACCGCTATCCCAATAAAATCTTAGGCGTGTTTATTGGCATCATCAGTTTGTGCGCCATGATTCCCTATCTGACTGTACAAATTGCCGGTGCAGGCATGCTATTTGAAAGTGCGACTGGTGGCATTGTGCCGTTTTGGCTGGGTGCACTTGTGGCGACCGCCGTTGTCACTGTGTACGTTTTTGTCAGCGGATTAAGCGGGATAGGATGGACCAACTTATTACAAGGCATCATGATGGTCGCAATCGCTTGGTATTTAGGATTAGTGACACCAGAGCACTTCTTTGGCGGTGTGGGTGCCATGTTTGAACAAATCAAAGAGAAGGCACCAGAATACCTTACCATGCCAGGCGCAAGTGGTATGGGATGGGGAGCTTATTCAACGGCAATTTTGGTTAGTACCTTAGGCATTGTGATGTGGCCTCATATTTTTATGAAGTTCTACACAGCCGAAAGTGGCCGAACTTTAAAACGTGTTTTTGTTTTCTACCCATTATACGGAGTGATCATGGTGCCACTCATGTTCATTGGCTTTGCAGGTATTTTGGTCTTTCAGGGACAACCGCTAGCTAAAGCCGATGATGTACTACTTGAATTGGTCGTTAACCGAGTGGGATTTTCCGATTGGATCATTGGTATTGTTCTTTCTGGTGCATTAGCTGCAGCGATGTCTACTGCATCTAACCTTGCTCATACAAGTGCGTCTATTTTTGCTCGGGATGTATTGTACCCGCTGCCTAAATTCAACCGCATGAATGAACATCAAATGCTGCTTACTACTCGCATCGGTGTCATCATTGTCTCTATTCTAGCTTATGCACTTGCAATGGCGAAAATCCCAACCTTAGCGGCTTTGTTGCTTGCAGCATACGGCATTATCGTACAGTTATTCCCAATGCTCGTTGGCGCTTTATGGTGGAAAAAAGCCACAACACCCGCCGCTATTTCTGGTTTAGTGGTCGGGTCAATACTTGCCCTTTACTTTCAACTTTCTGGCAACAGTCCATTCGGTTGGAATGGCGGCTTTGTTGGACTGATTGTTAACACTATCGTTTTTGTTGCTGTTAGCTTAAAAGGTCATGCCACAGAAACAGCGCAATCTCCTATTCAAGATGCATAACTGCGATTAACCAACGAGGCTAGAAATCATCTAGCCTCTTTTTGTTTGCTGCTTCAAAAGATGTGTTAAGAAAGTGGCTTGCGTTCAATTCGAGCATTGATTTGCTGCATCACTTTACCAATAACGACTATTGATATTGCACCAACCAGAACTGGAGTGAACAGAAATGACCACGTTTGCCCTGTCATCATGATTAATAGCGGATTAGCACCTGCAGGTGGATGCGTGGTTTCTGTTACCAACATTCCACTTACCGCTAACGCCGTGGCACACCCCAAACTCATCGGAGACACACCGATAAATTGGACAAAAAGCAATCCAATAAAAGCCGTTAATAAATGCCCGAAAATGACATTTCTGGGCTGCGCCAGTGGACTTGCTGGCACACCAAAAACCAATACTGCACTTGCTCCAAATGGAGCCATAATAAACAACCACTGGGATTGCAAATCACTCGCAAAACACAACATGCTGATAGCAATAAAAGCTCCAGCCCCAGAAAAAATTGCCCGATGATATCTGTTCATCTCATGATTCCTCATTCTCTTACCCCAAGTAGACAACTCTGTCTCCCCTTCTTCTCAACAGAGTAGACAAAGTTGTCTACTCATGTCAAACTTTAATGAGTTTGAGTTTGGGTAACACGAAGAATATGAACGATAAAAAACAGCAACTCATAGACACAGCACTCGACCTGTTTTATCAACATGGTGTCGGCAATATTGGGATTAATGAGATCTTAAAAACGTCTGGAATTGCAAAAAAAACGTTATATAACCATTTTAAAAGCAAAGAAGATTTAGTACTGGCTGCTCTGCAACAGCGAGACAATCACTTTATCGATTGGTTGGATCGTATTCTATTAAATGGAAATTCAGAATATGAAAAAGTTCAATCACTATTTTATAACTTAACTGAATGGTTCCATGGGCGGGATTTAATTCTAGGTGAATTCAGAGGATGTCTATTTATCAATACTTCGGCACAATTTTCACAACCAGACAATGTCATCAGTCAATATTGCTTACTGCACAAAGAAAGAGTCAAAAAACATATTCAGTCGAGTGTAAACTTTACCAATAAGGATATTTTAGATTGGGTATGTATTCTAAAAGAAGGGGCAATTACGGCGGCGTATGTTTGCCATGATTTAAATGTGGCTGATAAATGTTTTCAGCTAATCTCACCACATTTAAATCATGAAAAAATTAAACATCATTGAGCTTTTACCATCCTTTGGTAAAGATTAATTAACAAAACACCGGCTAGGCTACCAACAACGTCAATAGCGATATCTTTAGTTTCTAAACCGTGGCTGTGACCCCAAATTTCACAAGTTTCATGGGCAAGAGGAATCAATACGGCGATAAAGGTATGCCAACGCCAGCCAATAGACGACATGGTCCAACTGATCACGCCACCAACAATCATAAAAGCAAGGAAATGCAATTGGAAGTGCCATGGCCATGCGAGCTTACCTACTTCAGGAATATACGCACCAGCAAATAAAACTAATAATACAGAGCCAAGCGCAGTGACTCGCCAAGTTGTTGAGGCTTGTAGTAAATGCATTGCAAACTCCTTTGTATTCTTTAAACAAGTTCACTATAGTCACTGCGTCATCATTCAGAGACAAAACTGTAACAATTAATTGTCAGAGTTTTGTTCATTTTTAAATCAGTTTATATAAGCAATTGATTCTTTATTTAAAACGCAACAATAAGTCGTAATAGTTATACTTAAATAAGTAAGAATTAAAATAATAAATATATTACTTCCATAGCTTCATAATAAATCTTAAAGACGACTGTAATTCTTCATATGTCGCACCATCACGAATTTCGATAGACAGTCCTTTAAGATAAGAATCAAATACCATGGCAAAACTATTCACATTGGTATCGGCAGGCAATTCTTGTTGAGCAACACCACGTTCCACACAATGAATAATGGCTAAACGTACGGCGTGCCTAGCTTGTGCAGAGACAACTTGGATTTCATGGTTTTCATCACAACAATTCAAGCCAGCTAACACCGTCATACACCCTTTTGGTGTCTGACTATCTAACTGACATTGAATCGTATCACTGAGCATTTGATATAAAGCGTCTCGAGCACAACTCTGGGAATCTTTGAGCGACTTTAACCATTCACTATTTAGATCCATATAGCGAGCAAGACATTCTTCAAACAGTTGTTGCTTGGAGCCAAAAGCGGCATAAAAACTCGCTGAAGAAATGTTACCAAGACATCCTTTGAGATCTTTTAAAGACGTTGGCTCATACCCCTTTTCCCAGAATAGGTGCATTGCCTTAATAACAGCTTCATCCCGATCAAAATTTCTCGGTCTACCGACTCGAGTCATTATGTGATCCTCTCATCTCTATTATTACCGCTTATATAAAAACCCGAATCATCTCTTAAATATATTAGTTGAAACTATTAATCAAT